>JBEVLH010000265.1:0-4654 GCA_040509255.1 Hyphomicrobium sp.
TGACGAGCAGCGTTCGCATCGTGCCGGTTTCGCGGTCGTAGACCATCGACAGCGACGATTGCATGGCGTTGAAGAGCAGGATCATCGCGATGAGGCCCGGCGCGATGAATTCCTCATAAAGCACGTAGGTCTCATACGGCGGGATGATCGAGACGCCGAGGGTCTGGCGAAATCCGGCGGCGAAGATGAAGAGCCAGATGAGCGGGCGCACGAGTGCCGACAGAAAGCGTTCGCGCTGGTGGAGATAGCGCAGGATCTCGCGCCAGACGATGCCCTTGAAGCAGGCGAAGTAACCGGCGGCGCCGAGACGCCGACGTGCGGCGGCATCGCTCTCGTGGTAGCCGTGGGGCAACGCGCTGGTCGCCGTCGTGACCGCTTGCGACGCCATCAGGCGGCCTCCTCGATCGTGCTCTGGGTGCCGGTCACGGACCGGAATGCTTCGCGCACGCTTGATGCGCCGGTTAGTGTCAAAAGTTGAGGAACGGGACCGTTGTAGAGCACGACGCCCTTATGAAGGATGACGACCTGATCCGTCCGCATCACTTCGTCCATGAGGTGCGTCGCCCACAAGACGCCGATGCGTTCCTTGGCGACCAGATCGCGGACGATCTTCACGACGCTTTCGCGCGATCCAAGGTCGAGGCCGACAGTCGCTTCGTCGAGGAGAAGCAGATCGGGGTGGTGCATCATGGAGCGAGCGATCTCGACCCGGCGAAGCTGACCGCCCGACAGCGCGCGGACTTTCTCATTGGCACGATCAGAAAGGCCGACGAGTTCGAGCGCCTGGGTCGCACGCTCCGTCGCGGCGCGGCCGGCATAGCCGTGCAGGGCGGCGTGATATTTGAGGTTTTGCATCAACGTCAGATCGATATCGAGCGTACGGCTCTGGAACACGACGCCAAGGCGCTGGAGCGCTTGCGATGGTCGCCGGCGAACATCGAAACCGCGGATGTTGATTTCGCCGGTGACGTTGTCGTAGAGGCGCGTGACGAGCGAAAAGAGCGTCGACTTTCCCGCTCCGTTGAGGCCGAGAAGCACGACGAAGGATCCGCGCTCGACAGTCAGCGAGACGCGATCCAGAACCTTCCTATCACCGAAGCTGTGGCTCACGTCGCTGACGACGAGGGCGGGCGTCTGCTCGGCGTCCATCGGGGTTGTCGATGCCATTTGTCAATTCGCTTCTTATTCGAGCCTGCCGGTCAGTTCGGGGAGACCACGACGCCCCATGGATACCGGCCGACCTTGATGGATTTGATGGCCTTCTGAGTGGCAACGTCGATGGCTGTCACATCGTTCGAAGCGCCATTGGTGGTGAATAGAAGTTTTCCATCGGGCGTGAAGTACATCTGCCAGACCCGCTGGCCAACAAGGATGTATTTCAGCACCTTTAAAGTCGAAGTGTCGATGACCGCGACGCGATTGGCCGGGCCGAGGGCGACGAACGCGATCTTGTCATCCTTGGTGATCCGAATGCCGACTGGCTGAATAGATTCCTTCTCGACGCCTGGAATTTCGAAGTTGATTTTGCCGATGATCTTGCGGTCGGCGGGATTGATGACGGTGACCGTGCCGCCCACTTCGGACGAAACCCACAACTGCGACTGAGCTGCGTTGAACATTGCGACGCGCGGCCGGCTGTCGACCAGGACGTTATCGAAGGTCTTGTGGGACGTGGTGTCGATGAAGTGGGCCATGTTCGTCGTTTCCGACGTGTTGACGAGCACCTTGCCATCGGGGCTCATGCCCATGCCTTCCGGTTCGACGCCGACGGGAATTTCAGTGATGACCTTCGAGGACTCGAGGTCGACGACGGTAACGAGGTTGTCGTCCTCGTTGGCGATGTAGAGCCGCTTGCCGTCGGGATGCAGTGTCAGCAGTTCGGGATCGGGGCCGGATGGCAGCGATTTGACGTATTCCAGTGTCTTGGCGTCATAGATTTTTACGTCGTTGTCATCGCTGGTGCAGATGATGATCCACTTTCCGTCTTTCGACATGACGATGCCGCGCGGCCGTTGGCCGACCTTGACGGTTTTGATGACCTCGAGCTTGTCGGTGTCGATGACCGAGATGCTGTTGTCTTTCTCGTTCGTGATGTAGGCGGTATAGGCGTCGGCCGGCGTTACGCCGAACGATGCGATCGCGGCAGTGACCAGCGCGGGCACGAGCGTTGAAAGTCGCGACATTCTAAACTCCAATGGAAAGCCTCGCGGCGGATAAGGGCCCACAGTCGCGGGTGTTACTGCGTGTAGTTTTTGCATTTGGTTTCCGGCTTATCGATCCCGAGGGTGTCGAGCACGCTGAACTGATGAAGGAAGCCCTGCTGGGGTGACACGCTGACGAACATCTTCTCGCCGCCGACGATCAGCGGTTCGCGGAGCTGACCGTTCCAGGTTCGAAACGACGTCGCCACGCCCTTGAAGGCGGCTACCTCGAATTTCGGGGAATGCATGTAATCCTTGAGAGCTTTGAAATCGCCGCTATGCGTGCGGGAGGCGGCTTCGCCAATCGCGCGTGTCGCGACCCAGGCATCGTAATCGAGCGGCCGCATGATGCGTCCGGTCAGGCGCTTAAAGCGGTTCTGGAACTGGGTTCCGCCCCAGAGTTCAAGCGCCGGATGCCAGCTCGACGGGACAAGGCCCGCTGAGCCCGCAATCGGACGGGGCACCCAGGTTCGATACGGGAAATAATCGGCGAAGACTTCGTCCTCATCGATGACGACCACGACATCGTGGTCCTTGGCGCCCTGCAGGAATTGCGGGATCTGCTGCTGAATCTGCTCGAAGCCGCCGTCGGCGCGGCGATTGCCGGTGTCGACCTTGAACTGGCGTTCTTCTACGATTTTGGCGCCGAATTTCTTGGCCGCGCGCCGATAGGCGTCGGCAAGGATCTGATCCTTGGGGCTCGGCCCGACGACCAGAAGCCAATTCGGCCAGCGCTTCCAGACGAAGTATTGTGCGAGCGTATCGGCGAGCATCGTCCGCGTCGGCGCGGTGTGCATCACATTTGAGCGGCAGTCTTCCTCCCGCAGCCGGTCATCGGGATTGCCGACATTGAAGATCTGGGCCGGCTTGCCTTTCAGCGCATCCGCAAGCTTGAGCAGGGAGTCCGGTTCCATATCGACGATGATGAAGGAGTCGCCTGCTGCAAGTTTCTCGGTTGCGCCCTTGATGAGATCGTCGACGTTCCCTTCCAGGACGTCCATCTTGAACGACTGATTGAGGAAGCGGCCGGTGGTGTTGTTGTCGGCAATGCCGAGCTTGGCGCCCGCCACCCCGTCGTCCGCATTGGGCTGGTCGAGGAGAGAGAGAGGAAGCTCCCGTTGCCTGTCTTCTTTCAGGTAGAGCACGTTGATCGTCATGCCCTGGGGCGCCGCGGATTCGGTCGGAATCGGGATGGGCTTCGGCTCTGTTTGCGGTGCAGCATTCTCAGCAAGCACGGGGCCGACAGCGGTAAATGCCAGTAAGACCGCCCCGCAGATGATGTTCCGTGGTCTCATGACAGCAGAGCGAGCGAGGCGTCCCATGCTTGCAATAGGCAATGATCCAACTCCGTTTGTCTCGCAAACCGGGTCACGAGGGTCGCGGCAACAAATGTAACTGTGTTGCTAAAAGGGGTTGGGCGTGTGCCTTGTCAAGCTAAGCGCTTGGGCCTCGCGCGTTTGTGACCAGTCATTGTTGGCAAACCGACGGTGAACCTCTTGCAATGGCGGGGGGTTAGCGGGCACCTACAGTCAAGGCGCTTCGGCCGGGCGCACCCGCTTACCTAGATGTCTGAGTTCGCTCAGTAGCTTGGAAACTGATGCCAATGCCCTTCCCGAAGCTCGTCCTTACCGCGCTGTTGACGTGGGCCGTAACCATGCCTGCCGCTGCGGCCACCAAAGCCGCGGTCTTTCCATTCGACTTCCGGGACGCGCAGCAGGACGGCGAGGTCGTTCCGCAATACAGCCCGGACGACCTGAGGCGGGTGAAGCTCATCGTCGAAGAGCTGAAAAACCTGATGGCAAAAGACGGGAAATACGCGGTCGTCGATCTTTCTTCGCGGGAAAAAGAGGTCGAGGCCGCATCCCCGTTCAACCAGTGCAATGGCTGCGAGGTGCCGATCGCCAAGGAAGCCGGGGCGGACATCGCTGTTACAGGCTATGTCGACAAAGTGTCGGGTGCGCTGATCAACCTGGCGATCGCGGCGCGGGATACCAAGACCGGCGAACTCACCAAGACCATGTCGGCCTCTATCAACGGCAATACCGACGAGCTCTGGCTACATGGCGTGCGTTATCTCTGGAGAAACCGTTTCAACGTTGGGGCCCCTTCGAAATGACGATCCTTACGCGCCGCAGTGTCCTGGCGGCTGGGTCCATACTGACTGCCTCCTCGCTTATGCCGCGCTTTGCTCTGGCCGATGTGCCATTGCGATTGACGTCGGTGAAGTTCGGTTCGGTGAGCTGGCTGATCGAGACCATCCGAGCGGAAGGGATCGACAAGAAGCACGGCCTTAATCTCGATATCGTCGAGGTGGCGAACAATCCAGCGGCTCCGGTTGCATTGCTGTCGGGCGCGGCCGACGTCATCGTCAGCGATTGGACGTGGGCGCTGCGGCAGCGTGCGCGCGGCGATGATCTGAAGTTCGCACCCTATTCGTCGGCGCTTGGAATCGT
>JBEVLH010000266.1:0-5970 GCA_040509255.1 Hyphomicrobium sp.
TTCAACGCACGGCCAACCGGCCCTTGCCCTCGGGTCAGATTTCGCCGCAGGCCGTCCTCGTCTTTGTCGTGGCCTCGGCGCTCATCGGGCTGGGCGTGCTTCTCAATTTCAACAGCTTCACGATCTGGCTGGCGATCGCGTCGCTTTTCATCGTTGCCATCTATCCTTTTGCCAAGCGCGTCACGTCATATCCGCAGATCGTGCTGGGGCTCGCTTTCAACTGGGGCGCGCTGGTCGGATGGGCGGCGATCAAAGGGTCGATAGGGTTCGCCCCGCTCGCGCTTTATGCCGGCTGCGTGTTCTGGACGGTGGGCTACGATACAATCTACGCCCATCAGGACAAGGAAGACGACGCGCTTCTCGGGCTTGGCTCGACGGCGCTCCGATTTGGCGAAGACACCGTGTCGTTCGTCGGCGGCATGTATGCGTTGGCCGGGTTCATGTGGCTGGTCGCCGGTGCGCTGGCCGGCGCGCACCTCGTCTATTTTCTAGCCGTGGTTCTGGTTTTTCTACAGATGTCGTGGCAAGTCTCGACGCTCGACATCAACGACCCGAACAATTGCCTGTGGCGCTTTAAATCCAACCGCGATGTCGGGCTCGCCCTCTTTGCCGGGCTCGTCGTCGATATGGCGCTGTCGTGGTTCGCTGGGCTCAATTGAAACGCGCAAACGAATAGAACGGCGCGAGAGGGACACCTCGCGCCGCGCTATTCGGTCTCACTGTTGACTTTTTCGAGCCGCTTAGGACGGACATTGACTGGGATACTGGCAGAATTTTCTTCCGATCGGCTTAAGAAATAGCGTAAACAAACGCTTACAGAGTCACGCAGGGCTCTCATCCGTGCCGAAGGGTCGGTTTGCGCCGTTGACGGCGTTTCGCCGACGGGGTTTTTGAAGAAACTTCGCGCGGAGCCAACGTTCAGGAGACGAACGACGTCCATGTCCAAGATTGCTTCTTCGTCCGGGTCTGCCCCCCAATCGCTGCACCTCGTCTTTGGTGGCGAGCTTACGTCTCTCGACAGCAAAGAATTTCGAGAACCGGACAGCCTGGACGTCGTCGGCATCTTTCCGGACTACCAGTCCGCCTACGCGGCGTGGAAAAATGCCGCCCAGCGGTCTGTCGACAACGCCATGATGCGGTATTTCGTGGTACCCCTTCATCGAATGTTGGACCATTCGCAGCCGGCGCAAGCCACGACGTGACAGACCTCAAGAAGAAAGCCGAGAAAAAGCCGCGGGCGCAACTCCGGCTCGATGCGGCGTCTCGCGCACTCCTCGCACGCTTTACGCGCGACTGGGTTTGGCCGCGACGGTGGGAGCTTGCCTGGACCCTGTTCCTGACGACGTGCCTTGCCGGCGTCACCGGCGGCTATCCGGGCATCATCAAGAAATCCTTCGACCTGTTGATGGGCGGGAAGCCTGGCGCGCTACCGTTCGTCCTGATGGCCATCATCGGCATCACATTCGCCCGCGCCGCTCTCCTCTTTCTGCAGGCGATCGCAACCAGCCGGTTCATTCTGCGGATGACTTCCGACATGCAGAAGCTGGCCTTTCGTCATCTGATCAACGCCGACTTCGCCCGGCTTTCGCGTGAAACTCCGGGCCGGCTGATGTCGCGGCTGACGAATGACATCGGGTTCATCCAGTCGGCCATGACGGCAGCGCTGAACTCGATCTTTCGCGACACGTTTTCGGTCGTCGCGCTTTTGATCGCGATGCTCTACCTCGACTGGGCGATGACGCTGATCGTGCTGTGCGTCTATCCGCTCGCGGCCATTCCCGTCGCGGCGATCAGCCAACGCCTTCGCCGCGTCGCCAAGCAGACGCAAAGCGGTCTCGGCGACATGACCTCGCTGTTGTCGGAAAAAATTTCAGGCGCGCGTTTGATCAAATCGTTCCAGCTCGAGGACTACGCGGCCGACCGTCTCGACAAAAGTTTTGAACAGCTCTTCATGCTGCGCATGAAATCGGTGTCGACGCGCGCCCGCATGGATCCGATCCTTGAAGGTCTTGGCGGGATCGCAATCGCGGGCGTCGTCGGATTCGCGTATCTGCGCATTTCACACGGCATCTCGACCGTCGGCGACTTCATGGGGTTCGTGACGGCGCTCCTGATGGCCGCGCAGCCTATCCGCGCGCTCGGGAACCTCGCGGGCCGGCTGCAGGAAGGCTTGGCGGCGGCCGAAAGTTTCTACGGCCTGATCGACGAGTTGCCCGCCATCAGCGACAAGCCGAACGCAAAGAAGCTCGTGATTTCGGACGGAGAAATCTCATTCCGCGAGGTCTCATTCGCTTACAGCAAGACCTCGGAGGAGCGGGCCGTGCACGATTTCACGCTCGATGTTCCGGGCGGTTCGACAGTCGCGCTGGTCGGGCGTTCGGGCGCGGGAAAATCGACGGTCATCAATCTCGTTCCGAGACTCTTCGACGTGACCGACGGACATATTATGATCGACGGCCAAGACGTGCGAGACGTGAGCTTGGCGTCGCTACGTGAGCAGATCGCGATCGTCAGCCAAGACATCACGCTCTTCGACGACACCATCACCGCGAACATCGCGCTCGGTCGTCTCGGGGCGAGCGAAGCCGACATCATCGAAGCTGCAAAAGCCGCGGCGGCGCATGAGTTCATCATGGCGCTTCCCAACGGCTACCAGACCGTGATCGGCGACCGGGGCGGACGGCTCTCGGGAGGTCAGCGCCAGCGTGTCGCGCTAGCGCGCGCGATTCTGAAAGACGCGCCGATCCTGCTGCTCGACGAGGCGACGAGCGCCCTCGACAACGAGAGCGAGCAACTTGTGCAGGAAGCGCTTGCCAGATTCACGCGCACGCGGACGACGCTGGTCATCGCGCACCGGCTTTCGACGGTTCAGAACGCGGATATCATTTGCGTCATGGACGGAGGCCGCATCGTGGAACGCGGCAAGCATTCCGATCTCATCGCGCGCAACGGTTCATACGCGCGACTCAGCCGTTCCGCGCATGGGCCACAGGCCATCCTGAACTGAGCTTGGCAGGAGTTGACGCTTATTCGCGGCGGAGAATTCCGTTCACGAGCCGGTTTGCCCAGCCGCGCGCCTTGAACGTCTTGCTCACTTCACGCGCGTCGTAAACGGTGTGGACCCATTCCCAGAAGCCGATGCCCGATTTCTGTTCCGCTTCAAGGTAGCGGTCGAAGACGGCATCGATGACGCCGGTGTCGGCGGAACGAACGTGGCCGTAGCGCAGCGACAATTGCTTTATGGCATCGCTGATCGGCTTGCCATCGTGGAGATGGCGGATCATCACGCTCATCAGGCCGGCGCGGTCCGCGCCCGACTTGCAGTGGATCAGGATCGGATATTCGATCTTCTCGAGCAAATCTTTGATGGATTGAAATTCGCTACGGGTCGGGGCCGCCCGCGAGCGCAACCTCAGATCGGCAAGCTCGATGCCATGGCGCGCGCAGGCCTGCTGTTCGAGCCAGCGCGTACCGTACGTTTGCTCCTCGCCACGCAAATTGACGATGGTTTTTATGCCGCGTTTGGCCGCCCAGGCGATATGGTGTGGGGCGGGCTGCGCCGAACGCCAAGCATCCGTGGAAACGCGATGACGGTTGTTGTAAACGGTTCGGACGATGCCGTAATCTACGAACAGCATTTCGGCATAGCATAGCGCCGGCGCCACCCGGCTGCGGATCCAAGGTGGTGACGCGTGAATTGCGTTGTGCAGAAAGGCGCCGCTTGTGCGCCGCAATCCACGTTTTGCCTGCTTCAGCGGGGTTGCCATCAGGAGTTGTCTCGGCGCTCCCGATTTGCGGGCAGCCCTTCTGTCAGCGACGGATCTAGCAATTGGTGTAAGTTCACAAGAAGCCGCGCCGCCTCATCGTTGAACTTGGTAGTTATTCGCTATAGCAACACGTCGCAAGGGGCATGATGGCCACCGGGGTTCGTCACGCATTTCCTTCCGCTTACTCACCATTTAAGGCAGCCCCTGTTCGCATGGCCGAATTCAAAAAGAAGCTTATGCGAATTGGCGGAATAACCGCTGCCCGCATCGTTCGGCATGTAGCCGATTCCTCGAAACTTATCCATGAGCCGCCCGATTTGATGAAGCGGCTGGCAGATCTTCATCCCTGCATCGTTGCCTGTTGGCACGGGCAGTTCATGATGGTTTCTACGTTGCGACCCGAAAACGTGAAGATCGCAGCGATGGTGGCACGGCACGGTGACGCAGAGATCATCGGGGAAGCGCTACGCGCGATCGACGTCGAGCTCATTCGCGGGGCGGGAGCAGGACATCGAAAGCGGGATCGCGGCGGAGCAGCCGCCCTTAGGGCGTCGCTGCTGGCTCTGAACGACGGAGCGTCGCTGGTCATGACGGCCGACGTCCCGCCGGGGCCTGCGCGCGTTGCCGGCTCGGGCATCATCGCGATTGCAAGACTGTCAGGCCGGCCCATCGTCCCGGTTGCGGTTTCCACGAGCCGGTTCGCGTCGTTCGACACATGGAGCCGGCTGACGATCAACTTGCCCTATTCACGCATGGCAGCCGTCGTCGGTGAACCGATCCTGGTGGCCAAGAGCGCGGGCGCTGAGGAGCTGGAATCGAAACGGCTCGAACTCGAGACCGCGCTCAACGCCGCGACCCTCAGGGCTTACGAGCTTGCCAGGGCAAATATTGCGCGCGCAACGCCGTTGGACGTTCTGGCTGCCCAATCGCCACCGGAGCCGGGGCTCGGACTCAAGACCTACCGTCTCGGCACAACGTTGTTGCGTCCAGCGGTGCCGCTGCTGCTCAACCTGCGCGGTCAGCATGGGAAGGAAGATTTGAGCCGGCGGGGTGAGCGACTGGGATTTGCGGGCCGACCGCGGCCGGACGGACAGGTCGTTTGGATTCATGCGGCGAGCGTCGGCGAAACAAACTCCATTCTCCCGCTTATCAAAAACATCCTCGACGCGAATCCGCACGTGCATGTGCTTTTGACCACAGGCACGAAGACGTCGGCGGAGATTGCGGCGCAACGGCTCCCGGAGCGCGCCGTCCATCAGTACATTCCGCTCGACGTTCCTCAATACGTTCAGCGGTTTCTCGACCACTGGAAGCCGACGATCGCGATCTTTACGGAATCCGACATCTGGCCCAACCTCGTTCTTGGTGCGTCCGAGCGGCATATTCCGCTGGTGCTCGTCAACGCGCGTATGTCGCCGCGCAGCATCAAGCGCTGGCGGAAATACGCCGGCGTCGGCCGGCCGCTGTTCTCGCGCTTTGCGGCGGTGCTGGCGCAGAACGCGCAGATCGCGCGGGCAATCAAATGGCTCGGTGCGCCGAACGTCATCACGGCTGGCAACCTCAAGATCGACTCGCCTGCTCCGCCGGTGAACGCCGAGACGCTTGCGATCTTGAAAAATGCGGTGGGCGGACGGCCGTTGTTTCTCGCCGCGAGCACGCATCCGGGCGAAGACACCATGATCGCGGCAGCGCACTCGCAGATCCGACGCGATGTCGAAGGTCTTCTGACAATCATCGTTCCGCGCCATCCCGAACGGGGCAGCGGTCTGGCCGCAACGCTGGGCGGGCTCGGGCTCAGGACGCAGCTTCGCACCCGGTCGTCATCGCCCGATCGCGACACAGAAATCTACGTCGCCGATACCATCGGCGAATTGGGAACGTTCTATTCGATCGCACCGGTGGCGCTGGTCGGCGGATCGCTGATCGAGCATGGCGGCCAGAATCCGATCGAAGCGGTCCGGCTCGGCTCGTGTGTGCTTACCGGCCCCTTTGTCCATAATTTCAAGGAAGCCTATGCGGCGTTGTTCCGAGAAGGAGGCGCCATCGAAGTGCGCTCATCCGACGACATCGCGAAGCAAGTGACGCTTCTGCTCGAAGATCAGCAGGCTGCGGTGCGGATGCGTCACGGCGCCGACCTGGCACTGCAATCGCTGGGAGGCGCGCTGTCCAAAACGCTCGGCGCCATCCAGCCGCTGCTCGAACA
>JBEVLH010000267.1:0-2855 GCA_040509255.1 Hyphomicrobium sp.
CTGTCACCGAAGATCGAGGGCGCGGTGAAAGCACCCATGCCGCCCTTCATCGAACCGTGTCTCGCGACGCTCGTCGCCAAGCCCCCTATCGGCGAGGATTGGGTGCATGAGATCAAGTTCGACGGCTACCGCATCCAGGCGCGGATCGAAAAAAGCGGCGTGACGCTTCTGACCCGCAACGGCCTCGATTGGACGGACCGGTTCGGCGCGCTTGCCGATCAGCTGCGGGACTTCCATACCGGCACGGCCATCATCGACGGCGAACTCGTCGTCGAAGACGCCGGGGGGCATTCGAGTTTTTCGGCTCTTGCTGCGGCGCTCAAAGGCGGGCGAAGCGAGCGCTTCGTGCTGCACTGTTTCGATCTGCTCTATCTGGACGGCATCAATTTCACCGGCGCGGCGCTGTTGGATCGGAAGGCCGTGCTGCAAAAGCTTTTCGCGCGGCGATCGAAAACCGGTCCAGTCCGCTACAGCGAACATCTCGCAGCCGACGGCGCGCGCATGCTGTCGGATGCGTGTAGGCTTGGCCTCGAGGGCATCATCTCGAAGCGCATCGACCGTCCGTATCATTCCGGGCGTCACGACGACTGGCTGAAATCCAAATGCATTCAAGTCGATGAGTTCGTGGTGATCGGCTATCTCGTTTCGAGCGGATCACCGAACGCCGTCGGCGCGCTGGTCGTCGGCTACTACGACAAAAAGCAGTTGATCTATGCGGGCCGCGTCGGGACGGGCTATACCCAGAAGACGGCAGTAGATCTGATGCGGCGCTTAAGGCCCTTGCGCACCGACGCTTTGCCCGTGAAGGCGCCGCTTACCAACTTGCAGCGTAGAGACGTAGCCTGGGTCGCGCCCGAACTCGTCGCGCAGATTGAATATCGAGCGTGGACGGGGGACGGACTTTTGCGTCATGCCGCGTTCAAGGGCTTGCGCGAGGACAAGCCTGCGAAAGACGTTCGCCGCCCCGTCACGAAAACCGTCCCAAGCTGAGAAGCGGCTACGCGCCGAACGCCATTTTCCGCGCAAGATGCGGAGACATGATCATCCATATCCAGAGCGCAAACATCGGATGCATGAGAACCTCCTGAAATTGCCAACGCAATCAGGCGACATCGCAACCCGTGCTTACATTTTAAGATGAAACGCTGTTGGAGATATGGATCCCATCAGCAAGCCGGCGCAATTCGCAATATTATGCGACGATAGCACGAGTCTCGCTGTCGTGAGTGGTTATCCGCGAGCCCGGGATTTGCGTTTTGGCGTTTTGGCCGGAGCGCGTTTGACCGGCTCGCGCTTCTGGCGCGATGCTGCCGTCTTTGAACGTCCGCCCGATGACTTCTTAGGGCTCGACTGGCCCGTCGAGCGGCGAAGCGCTTCCATGAAGTCGATGACGGTGCCACCGGACGGCTCGTCGCCGCCGCCTGAAACTTCCGTCGACAGGCCGCCTTCGACTTTTTCCTTCACGAGGGCGCGAAGAGCCTCGGCGTAATGGTTTTTAAATTCGCTCGGATCGAATTTGTGCGTCCGCTCGTCGATGAGCTTCTTGGCCATGTCGATCAGCTCAGGCCGAAGTTTGCTGGCTCCGATGCCGGCGAAGATGTCGTCGGCGTCGCGGATTTCGCTGCCGTAACGGAGCGTTTCGATCATCAGCCCGTCACCGCTCGGTTTCATGGCGATGAGGTTCTCGCGGCCGCGGATTGTGAGCTGGCCGACGCCGTATTTCTTCGTCGCGCGTAATGCGTCGCGAATGATGCGATAGCCCTCTTCGGCAACGTCGCCGTCAGGGAGGACGTAATACGGGTTGGCGAAATAGAGCGGATCGATCGAACACGCGTCGACGAATTCTGTGAGTTCAACCGTGTGGCGGGTCGTGAGCTTCAGTTTGTCGAGTTCATCGGGTTCGAACAAAACGTAATTACCATCGTCGAGTTCGTAGCCTTGCACGATGTCGGCTTGCGGCACGACCTTGCCGCTCTCGCCTGCCACCTTCTGGTAGCGAATACGCTGCTTGGATTTGCGATCAACCTGATGAAGGGCGACCTTATCCTCAGACGAGGTGGCGCTGACCAGGCGGATGGGAATGGTGACGAGCGCAAGCCGCAAATGTCCTTTCCAGAAGGACCGCGCAGTTGCCATGGCTCATCTCCTCAAAAACGCAATACAATGCAAATTAGCACGCCACGGCGGCCGAAGCTAAGACACACCTACTCAGCACGCCGAGCCAAACGCATATTAACGGAAGGCGGTTCCGGAACCTTTAAGTTGCCTGGACATTCGAAATTGTTAATCGTCAGCGGGGGCCGCAACCCAGTCGTAGCGATGCGCCAACGTGCGGCGATGGGCTTCGGCCGCCTCGCGGGTTTCAAACTTCAGCGCGCGGGCCCGATCATCCGTTTCGCCGCCGTCCTTGCCGAGAAACAGATCCGGCCGGCTGACGTAAAGGACATCGGGTTTTCGCTCGACGAGCAGCCACTTCATCTCCCGCCTCCCAGTAGCCTGCGAAAAGCTAAGCGTGCCGACGGTGCATCGTTGACGGCAGGCGGACGCGAAGCAAGAGCGAAAAAATCTCGTCGAAAATCGTTGGAAATTCAGCCGTTCCCGCCCGTCGAGGGCACTCCATAGGCCTTGGGCGCGAGGGCATTGGCTAGGCGATGCCCGAGACGGATGAACGGGCGTTCGATCATTTCGAACGAGACGGCAGCTACGGCGATGCTCAATGCGCACGTCACGACGAAAAAGGCCGAGGCGGTCGCGAGGCTATCGGGATGAAAGAAATGTTCGACCAGCAACGACACCGGCACATGCAGGAGGTAGATCGAAAAGGACCACGCGCCAAGCTCCAGCAGGAACCGCGG
>JBEVLH010000268.1:0-2741 GCA_040509255.1 Hyphomicrobium sp.
GCGTGGCGAGACCAAGCTCTTCGAGCACCGCGCTGATGGCGTCGACGGCCCGGGCCCGCAGCTCCATCACGCGGGTTTCGCCGACAGGCGTCAAGCCGCCGTCAGCTTCGAAATCGCGCTGGAGAACAAGATAGTCTTCAAGCTCTTCGCCGTTGAGCAGCGACGGATTGAATGAGTTATCGTACTTCAGGATCGAGCCGAAGCCCGAGCAGATGAGATCCGACCCGGCGATCAGATAGGGCAGTATTTTTGCGCCGACGCGAATTTCCGACTCGGTGGCGCGCGCGTCGTTGCCGGACGCACATTCCAGATCGAGCCACACGGCGATCAGGTTTTCCGCCATCAGTTCGCGCATGCCGCCCGGAACCGTGCATGTAACCGGAGCCCCGTCGACCCCGCCGTTCTGCGTGCCCTGCACGCCCATCGCCCGCTGCAGGCAAAGGCATCTCGCTTCGAGATAAAGCAGCGATTTGCGCTCATGAAATCCCATCAGCAACTCGGAGCCCGCGCCCGATGTGCAGCGCATCTTGATGCCCCGCGACGCGTAAGCCGCGGCCAGAAACGCCTTCGACCATGGCGTGTCGTCGCCGTCGATGAAGCTTTTTTCGGTGCCGTAAACGGAAAGCGTTTCGGCATAGGAGGTGAAGCCGGCCATGCCGATCTTCAGCTCTTCGGCTTCTTCGCTCGAGCATTGAAATAACGTGCCCCACCGCCCGACCGACGCCCCGACCGCGCAGGCCACGGCGTTCGACCACGAATTGCGCGCGACCCGCATCGTCGTCTCGATTTCGTCGAAACCGAACGCCACCGCTGTCGCGGCATCGGCTGCCATCTGCAGTGGGTCGTCCTTGGCGTTCGTGACGTGCGCCTGGTTGCCGGGTGTCTGCCGCGCACGCATTTTTCCGTAGGCAAACGCGATCTCGAGCGACGACAGGTGCGCGACGACCTCGGCGAGCTTGGCCGGCGTCATGCCGTGGGCGAGACGGACGAGGGTCGTGCGTGGCACATTCATGTCGACGAGCATCCGCGCGACCTCGAGGGACGGCATGGCCATGGCTTCGTCGGCGATCTCGGGGTCTAGGTGATATTTCGATATGAAAATGTCGATCATATCGAAGTCGCGAACAGCGATGCCATCCATCGATTCGACGACACCATTCCCCATCGCTATGCCGGGCTTCGGATCGTAAGGGCTTTTGAAAGCGGCGAAGCCGCTCGACGCATCTTCGACGGCAAACTTGTCGAGGCGAAGTGGCCGCTCGTCCCAGTCGGAAAAACGTTTCCAACGATTGGCGCGTACGTGCGGCTCGTCCGTCATGGCGTGTGTGCTCTCGCGGTGGAAGAGTCCGGTTGAATCGCGGTCACGTTACTCCGGGTGTGGTATCGATATTTGACCCGACGCGCCTCGAAGTTGACGGGTCTTTTTGCCTGTTCCGGCGCGGCCCTGTCTTTGGAACTGAACAGCCCCGCGACCGACGGTCAAGCCTGAAGATCTCGGGCATCCTAGAGTGACGGGCAAATGTGCCGAATGGCACGCATCGCGAGAAGGGCCGGCAAAGGCGCATGGACGTTCCGCCGAAGATACTTGAACTCAACGCGTTCGACATGAACGCGGCCGCAAACCTTGCGCCGGAGGTGACGAGCCTCGTCGAACGCCGCAAGCGGACCTTTGGCCCGACCTCCATGCTCTTTTACGAGCGCCCGCTCAATCTCGTTCGTGGCGAAGGCGTCTGGCTCCACGATGCCGACGGCACACGTTATCTCGATGCCTATAATAACGTGCCGTCCGTCGGCCATTGCCACCCGCGCGTCGTCGAGGCGGTGTCACGTCAGTTCGGCACGCTGAATACGCACACGCGCTACCTCTACGACAACATCTACACCTATGCCGAAAGGCTCCTTGGCACGATGCCTGGGCCGCTCTCGAACATCGTCTTCACCTGTACCGGCAGCGAAAGCGCCGACTTCGCGTTGCGCGTTGCGCGCGCGGTGACAGGCGGCACCGGCTTCATCGTGACCGACAACGCCTATCACGGCAATACCTCGGCCGTGACCGAGATTTCTCCGTCCTCCGCCAGCGCCGAGCCGCGCCCGCCGCATGTGTTCGTCGTTCCTGCGCCGGACACCTATCTGGGCGATGCCGCCAGCGTTGGAGAGCGGCTGGCAAGCGACGTGCGCGCAGCGATTGGCGAAATGACTGCCAAGGGCATCAAATTCGCGGCCTTTATAGCCGACAGCATCTTTTCGAGCGATGGCGTCTTTCCGGGCGAGCCGGGGTTTCTGGCCGGCGTGGCGGCGGTGGTGCGTCAGGCCGGAGGCGTCTATATCGCCGACGAAGTCCAGCCCGGGTTTGGGCGGACCGGCGAAAAGATGTGGGGCTTCGACCGGCACGGCCTCGTGCCCGACCTGGTCGTGATGGGCAAGCCGATGGGCAACGGTTTCCCAATGGGCGGCGTCGCGATCAAACCGGACCTGCTCGAGGCCTTTGGCTCGCGCTCGGGATATTTCAACACGTTCGGCGGCAATCCAGTCGCCGCTGCCGCCGGCCTCGCCGTCCTTGACGTGTTGAAAAGCGAAGGACTCCAGGAAAACAGCTTCGAGACGGGCGCCTATCTCCGTTCCGAGCTTCGTATTGCGGGCTCCGAGGGAGGTTGCGTTGGCGACGTTCGAGGCGCGGGCCTGTATATCGGCGTCGACATCGTGAAAGACCGGCAATCTCAAGAGCCGGATCGCCAGATGGC
>JBEVLH010000269.1:0-4942 GCA_040509255.1 Hyphomicrobium sp.
CGAGCAACAGCGCTCAGGTGCAAGACCGGGCATGGCGAGACGGCGCTGGCACGAACGATGCTCCTTATGCGGTGTGGAGGTGCCGTGGCGTTCAGGCATGCACCGAAATGGCACGGCTCAGCCCCACGGCGAGCCGATTGGAATAAACCCGGGGCCCTTTTTAAAGACCATGATGAAGGAAGCCGTCAGTCAGTCGCTCTACTCGTATTGGAACACGCTTCGCGGTGCCCGTCCGGCTCCGAAGCGGTTCGAAATCGATCCGTCGCGCATCGCGAGCAACCTGCCAGATACCTTCATCTTGGAACAGGTTGATCGCAGTACGCTTCGCTTCCGGCTGGCGGGCACCAGGATCATCGAAGCGCTCGGCATCGAATTGCGCGGCAAGAACCTTTACGACCTTTTCGATGCGGATGATGCGGCAACCCTCGATCGGCAAATCGAGCTGATCACCCGGCACTGCGCGGTCGGCGTGTTTCACATGTCGGCAGACGATGGTGAGGGACAGACGACCACGTTTGAAATTCTCCTCTTGCCTCTGACCCACACAAGGGATTGCGTCGAACGGTTTCTCGGCTCGATCAGGCCGATCGGCAAACGCGAGGCGCCCGTTAACTCGCCGCTGATCAACCGCAGGCTGATCGATCACGAACTGATCTGGCCAGAGGGGACATCACCGGTCGATAAGGCTCGGATGCTTGAGCCGCAGGTGCCATTGTTGCCGACGAGACGGGACGCCCGCATCGTGCGGTCGGCGCGAACATATCTGCGCGTCTACGACGGCGGCCTCAGCCTCGCTCGCGACGAGCCATAATCTTCAATCCACTGATAACCTTCCACCCTTCGGGCCGTCGATTTTGGCGCGCCGGTTAGAACTTCATTAAGCACGCCGCCCCATAGTTGGAGGCGGACGAGCTTCGCGGTGGCGAGCGGAGATCGCCCACAGGACCCATCCTTCGTCAGTTTTTCAAGGGTCGGCGATGGCCGTGCATACGAGCATTATCCGGGACGTGCTGCATCAGTCCGATGCGCTCATGGCGGGCGAAACGCGTAAATACCGCCGCCTGCCCCTTTCACTTTCCGGCCGCTTCATGCGTGCCGACCGCAGCGAATACAGCTGCCGCCTTAAAGACGTGTCGGTTGGCGGCGCGGCAATCATCACGACCAACCCCGGAGAGATTGGGGAGCGAGTGGTTGTATATCTTGACCAGTTGGGCGGGCTCGAAGGAACCATTTCGAGAATTACGCCGGATGGTTTCGCATTCGTATTCAAAGTCACCGACAACAAACGCGAAAAGCTAGCGGCGCAAATTACGTGGCTGATCAACAGGGAGGATTACCCGTCCGAGATGGGCCGCGTCCACGAACGGACCGGAACTCGTGGCCGACGTACGACGTTGAGGGTCGAAGAAGGCGTCATAATAGACGTTGAATTGCTCGATCTTTCGGCATCTGGCGCTTCGATTGGCACTCATGCACGTCCGCCTATCGGAAGTCTCGTGGTTGCCGGCAAGACGAGGGCGATCGTTCGACGTCACCACGAAAATGGCATTGGGCTTCAGTTCCTGTCGTTGCTTGCCCCCGAGGCCTTGCGCGACAGATTTCCGTGATCGTTTTTGCGTTGGTTGTGTGATGCCTCAAATTACTCGCCGAGTTGCCAAAATCGCAAAGTTAAATTTGTATAGGATTTTAGCTCGAATGCCGCGGCGGGCATTCATGCTAAAACCAGGTGTCTCGCTTATAGTATCGTACCGTGTTCGAGGGCGTTTCATGAAGTACGGTAGCGTAGCCATCTCGATGGCTGTTTGGTTGTGTGGGGTAGCGTTGCCGGCGGCAGCGCAGCAGGTCGCGATCGTAAGTCCCGCGACACGGGCACCCGAATTCATGCGCGTTTATGGCAGTTCTCAGCCCCCCTACGGGTTTGTGGCGTTCTGCGAGCGGACCCCCCAAGAATGTATTGTCACGTCGGCTGATGACTCCCGCTATGAAGCAACGCCTCAGAGCCTGAGCGAACTCGACGAGATCAACCGGTCGGTGAACCACGAGATCGAACCGGCGACGGATATGGAAGTTTATGGTGTGGCGGAATATTGGACGCTGCCCAAAACGCGCGGCGACTGCGAGGATTATGCTCTGCTGAAGCGGCACCGGCTGATCGCACGCGGGTGGCCCTCCGGCGTTCTGCTTATGACCGTCGTGCGCGATGAAAAGAACGAAGGCCACGCCGTTCTGACGGCCCGGACGACGCAGGGCGACTTCATCCTCGACAACAAGATCGATGTGGTACGGCTCTGGAATCAGACGCCATATCATTACGTGATGCGGCAGTCGTACATGGATCCGAAGGTTTGGGTCTCGCTCGATCCGAACGATGCTTCTACCCCGGCTGCCCTGTCGGGTGTCCAGTCGCTCAACCCGGCGATCTTCGACGCGATGCCAAGTCTTCCCTGATCCACTCGATTGCACAGGCCGGCGATCTGCCGACCCCCGACGTGAACCGGACCTGTCCAGCGGGCCGTGCGCTCTCCCCCAGAGCCCGGCCCGTCTTTTTATGCCGGCCGCGTCATGAGGTTTCCAGAAGGCGGCTCAAGTCTGGGGCGTGAGACCCGCCGCGTAACGCTTCCAGTTGGCCACGTACCGAGCGGCGGCGCGACCGAAGCGGGCGATGTCATCGTCGGAGAGTTGGCGCACGACCTTCCCCGGCGAACCAAGGACCATAGACCGGGGCGGAATTACCTTGCCTTCAGGCACCAGGGCGCCGGCACCGATCACGCATTCCTCGCCGATAATGGCGCCGTTCATGACGATGCTACCGATGCCGATCAAGCTGCCCCGCCCGATCGTGCAGCCATGCAGCATTGCCATGTGGCCAACAGTGCAATCCGAACCGATCGTCAGGGGAAAGCCCGGATCTGTGTGCAGCACCGAGCCATCCTGCACGTTCGAACGAGCGCCGACGGTGATCAGCTCATTGTCGCCTCGGAGAACAGCGCCGAACCAGACACTGGCGTCGTCCTCGAGCTTGACCTTCCCGAGCAGCACGGCATTGGGGGCAACCCAGAACGCACCGCTGGCGGGCGTGCTGACGCTTTCGCCATCGAGCTTATAAAGTGCCATCGGGGGTTGCGAGCCTATACGCCTTCGAGGTCCATATCGAGGATCGCCATCTGGAACTGGTATGACGTTTCGCCTTCCTCGACTTCCCGGTAGAGAGTAGCGATGAACTCGTTGTTGACGAACACTTCGGCCATGTCGTCTTTTTTTGGCTGGGCCCGCACTTCAAGCGATGTCGCGCCTAGGGTTTTGCGCAGATACGACTGCAAGCGGGCAAGCTCTTCCTTTTTCAATTTCTTTCTCCTGAATGAACTTATAGGCCGCCGAAATCGTCAACCCAGCCCTGCTCCATCGTGCGAGCGGGATCAGCGCAGCCGGCACTGCCGACAATCTTGGCCGGCACGCCCGCGACGGTAACGTTCGGCGGAACGTCGGCAAGAACGACAGAACCGGCCGCAACGCGCGAGCAGGCTCCGACTTGGATATTGCCGAGAACCTTGGCGCCGGCGCCAATGAGGACGTTGTCGCCGATCTTGGGATGGCGATCACCTGACTCCTTGCCGCTGCCGCCAAGCGTAACGGCGTGAAGAAACGAGCAGTTGTCGCCCACGACCGCAGTTTCGCCGACAACAAAACCAGTGGCATGGTCGAGCATAATGCCCTTGCCGAACCGTGCGGCCGGGTGGATGTCGACGGCGAAGATCCGCGACGACTGGCTTTGCAGATAAAGCGCGAAGTCGCGCCGCCGGCTTTTCCAGAGGGCATGCGCAAAGCGATGGGTGACCAGCGCGTGAAAGCCTTTGAAGTACAGAAGCGGATCAAGAAAACGCGTGCATGCCGGGTCGCGATCGAAGACCGCCTGCAGATCGGCGCGGAAGACGCCACCGATATCCGGCTGTTCGGCAAGGACGCTCTGAAAGGTTTGCGAGATCAGCCCGGCGTCCACATCGGTATGGTTCAGGCGCTGGGCGAGGCGGTGGCAGACGGCTTCTTCGAGGAGTTTGTGGCTCAGAATTGTCGCGAAGATGAAACTGCCAAGCGCGGGCTCAGACTTCATCGCGGCCTCCGCCTCGACGCGGACCTGCGCCCAGATCGGATCGACGACCTGAACCTGCGACATCGCTGTTTTCGTGCTCGACACGTTGTGCCTCTTGGTCGAAATCGGATTCGCGGCGGAACTGTGCGCTTGCAGCACGCGATAACGTCGCCAAGCGGGTCGGTCAACCGACCCCCAGCGTTAAACTTATACACTTTCCAGCCGCCGCGTGCATCTGCCGCCCTGGCGGCGGTTTGCCGTGCGTTCGATTGCCAATTAAATGGCCGCGAACCCGAAAGGACGCCCGTATATGCCAGATAGTTTCAAAGCCGCCAATCCGACGTTGCGATATACCAAGGATGGCGCGATCGCCTGGCTGACGGCCGAAAATCCGGCCCGGATGAATGCGCTGACCTCGGCGATGTGGGCCGCTATTCCGGAGGCCATCGCGAAGGCCGTCGAAGATCCCCACGTCCGAGTGGTCATCCTGCGCGGGGCTGGTGACAAAGCGTTTTCGGCGGGCGCCGATATTTCCGAATTCGAAAGCTCCCGCACGGGAGATGCTGCGAAGGTTTACGATGCTTTAAACGATGCCGCTTTCAATGCCCTTATCGGCTGCCCGAAGCCGACGATCGCCATGATCCACGGGTTCTGTCTCGGCGGCGGGCTTGGCCTTGCTTTGTGCTGCGATATGCGCATTGCCGACGACGCCAGCCAGTTTGCCATCCCCGCGGCGAGACTGGGCATTGGGTATAATCCGCGCTGGGTGCGTCCCATCCTTGCTGCCGTGCCGGCGGCGCGCGCGAAGGAGCTTCTGTTCACGGGCCGCCGTTTTCGTTCGGCCGATGCCGAGGC
>JBEVLH010000270.1:0-10308 GCA_040509255.1 Hyphomicrobium sp.
TATTCTTTGGCTGGCGCTGAGATCGGGCAAGATCATCCTGGCGGTTCTCATCGCTCTTTTCTCCGGCCTCGCAATCACGGCGGCGCTGGGCCTCTATCTCGTTGGGGCCTTGAATCTCATCTCGGTTGCCTTCGCTGTCTTGTTCGTCGGCATCGGTGTCGATTTCGGCATTCAGTACGCGGTCCGCTACAGGCACGAGCGCTTTAGCCGGTTGGGCCTCCGCGACTCCCTCGTGGCCGCCGGCCAAAACGCGGGCAAGCCGCTCGCGCTCGCCGCAGCGGCAACGACGGCGGGCTTCTATGCTTTCCTTCCGACTGATTACAGCGGCGTCTCCGAGCTTGGTCTCATAGCGGGCAGCGGCATGATCGTCGCTTTTTTGACGAGCATTACGATGCTGCCTGCGCTCCTCGAAGTGTTCAATCCGAGAGGCGAGCCGCACGACGTCGGCTATCGCTCGCTCGCACCCGTCGACCGCTTCATGGCCCGGCATCGAAAGATCATTCTCGCTCTGACGGCCCTAGGCGTGGCGGCGGGACTGCCGCTCCTCGCAAAGCTCGAGTTCGACTTCAACCCCATTAATTTGCGAAGCAGCAAGGTCGAATCGATTTCGACATTCAACGATCTTATGCGTGATCCGGATACCGCTCCCAACACCATCGAAATCCTGACGCCGAATCTTGCTGACGCGAAATCGCTTGCCGCAAAACTCGCCAAGCTTCTCGAAGTCGATCGCACCGTTACCCTTGCAAGCTTTGTACCCGATCATCAGGACGAGAAGCTCGCATTGATCCGCGACTGCTACGAACTGATCGGCCCGACCATCGAGCCCGACGAGCCGGCGCCTATCCCGTCCGACGCCGATACAAGGCTGACACTGTTGGCCACCGCGAAGGACTTCGAGGATGTCAGCCGCCTGCCGGGCGCGTCGTCGCTCGCGGCGCACATGGCTGGCACGCTGCGTAAGCTCGCCGATGCAACCCCGGAGCTACGCGCGCGGATCGGTACTGCCCTACTGGACGGCATGAGATTGCGGCTGTCCCAAATCCGCGATGCCCTTAAAGCCGAGCCGATCACGCTTCAAAATCTGCCGCCCGAAATTGTCGCCGACTGGACCACATCCGAGGGTCGCGCCCGCGTCGAAGTAGCGCCACGAGGCGACGGCAACGACAACGCCAACTTGCGCCGCTTCGCCTCCGCCGTTTCAGCCGTCGCCCCGGAAGCCACCGGCGTTCCTATCCTCATTCAGGAATCGGCAAAGACGGTCGTCCGGGCATTTCTCCAGGCGGGGGCGCTGGCCCTCGTCTCGATTACCATCATCTTGTTCGTGGCGCTGCGCCGGGTGACCGACGTCTTGCTCACCCTCGTGCCGCTGTTGCTCGCGGGCGTGGTGACACTCGAGCTGTGCGTATTGCTGAAACTCCCGCTGAACTTCGCCAACATCATCGCGCTGCCGGTCCTGCTCGGCGTCGGCGTCGCGTTCAAAATTTATTACGTGCTGGCTTGGCGCCAAGGCGAAACAAGCCTGCTGGCTTCGCCGCTGACGCGCGCCGTCATGTTCAGTGCCATGACGACCGCCGTCGCATTCGGCAGCCTATTTTTCTCGAGCCACCCGGGAACGTCGAGCATGGGCGAACTCCTCGCCCTCTCGCTCGCGACGACGCTGGCAGCGGCCGTGCTCTTCCAACCCATCCTGATGGGTCCGCCGCGGCGAGCGGCCGATCCCCAAAGCTCGGATGGATCACGACCTTCGGCGGAATGACAGAATTTCGGCGTCTTTTAATTACACCGCGCAGGCGGAAATGAGACCAACTCGAATATCAGGCCGCGCTGCGACGCTCGCGAAGGAACTGGAAGAACTCCACACCCTCGCGCAGACGGCGCTTCATCATGTCAGGCTGCGTGATCATCTCGCCGACGATCGAAGCGATCTTCGGCACCCGGAAGTAGAACTTACGGTAGAAATCCTCGACCGAAGAGAAAATTTCCGTGTGCGATAAACCCGGATAGTGCAGCGGCGCGATCTGGATGCCGTTTGCATTGATGAGTTCGGCGTTGTCGACGTCAAGCCAGCCATTCTCGGACGCCTGCTTGTAGAGGAACGTGCCTGGATACGGCGCGGCAAGCGAGACCTGGATTGTATGCGGATTGATCCGCGTCGCGAACTTGATCGTCTCCTCGATGGTCTCCTTCGACTCGCCCGGAAGGCCAAGGATGAAGGTGCCGTGGATCTTGATGCCGAGCTCGTGGCAGTCCTTGGTGAAACGCTCCGCAACCTCGACCCGCATGCCCTTCTTGATGTTGTGCAGAATCTGCTGATTGCCGCTCTCGTACCCGACGAGCAGCAGACGCAGGCCGTTGTCCTTGAGAACCTTCAGGGTATCGCGCGGCACGTTCGCCTTGGCGTTGCACGACCATGTGACGCCGAGTTTGCCGAGTTCCTTCGCGATGGCTTCCGCCCGCGGCAGATCGTCGGTAAAGGTATCGTCGTCGAACATCAGCTCTTTCATCTGCGGAAACGCCTTGAGGATGTAGCGCACCTCCTCGATGACGTGTCCAACGGAACGTGTCCGATAGCGATGTCCGCCCACGGTTTGCGGCCAGAGGCAGAATGTGCAACGGCTCTTGCAGCCGCGTCCCGTGTAGAACGAGATATACGGGTGCTTCAGGTAGCCGATGAAGTAATTCTCCATCACCAGGTCGCGCTTATAGACAGGCGTCACGAACGGCAGCGTGTCCATGTCGTGCATCACAGCGCGGTCCTCGTTGTGCACGATGACGCCCTGCGCATTTCGGTAGGACAGGCCCTTGATATCGCTCCAGGCCACGCCGTCGGCGACGTCCTTGATCGTGAAATCGAACTCGTTGCGGGCAACGAAGTCGACGATGGGCGCGTCCTTCAGGCTCTCGTTGGACTGCACCGCGACCTTGGCGCCAATCAGTCCGACCTTGAGGTTCGGGTTGGTCGCCTTCATCGCCTCGATGACCTTGACGTCCGAATCAAAAGAGGGCGTCGAAGTGTGCAGAACCGCGAGGTCATAATCGCGCACTTGGGAAAGCACATCCTGCAAGCTCGTGCGGTGCGGCGGTGCGTCGATAAGCTTGGAATTCTCGACCAAAGCCGCCGGCTGCGCCAGCCAAGTCGGATACCAGAACGACTGGATCTCACGGCGCGCCTGGTAGCGCGAGCCCGCTCCGCCATCGAATCCATCGAACGAAGGGGCCTGCAGGAAGAGCGTGCGCATCTTGGCGCCTTTCATATCGGCGTGACGGTTCCATCGGAGCCAACGCTATAGCGGCGGCCTCTCCAGTTGACGGCTCCGGGCATGTAGCTCGCAATGAACACCGCGAAGCTCAATACGTCGCGCAGCGGACTGAGCCACAGCGAACTCTTGCCCCCACCCGGCAACCTTTGAACTTGTATCGGAACGAAAAGGCGGCACGCAAGCGTCCCGGCAAGGATCATCCACGCTATGGCACTGAAGCCACTTAATGGTAGCGCCGCCAGCGCAAAAGGCAGTGGATGGGTAATGACCGATCCTGCATAGCCCACCGGATCGACCAGGCGAATCGTTCTGGCCCAGCGAAGTTCGTGCGCCAGAAGCTCGCCGAAAGACGCTTCCGAAAACGTATGACCGATCGTGAACGGCGCAATCTCGACTCGCAGTCCGATACGGCGCACCGCATCGCCCATGGCGTAGTCATCGGCGAGAGTATTAGCGAAAACGCCGAATCCGCCGATGCGCTCGAGCGCAGTGCGCTTGAGGGCGATTGTCGATCCAAAGCATGGCCTGGCGAGCCCGGACGCCACCCCGACGAGGACGCTCGGGAGGAAATGCTGATCGACGGCCGCGGCCGCCATGCGCGACCAAAAGCCTGTGAGTGCATGGCCGCGGTAGAGGCAGGTGACGAGCCCCACCCCCGGTCGCTGCAAGGTTGCGACGGTCGTCGCGACGTAATCCGGCGCGACCCGCATGTCGCTGTCGCTGAGAATAAGGACGTCGTGCTTCGCCTTCGGAAACATATTGACGACGTTGGCGATTTTCGGGTTTCCGCCGCTCGCCCGTCCAGACACCACCAGCTCAGGCGAGGACGAAGGAAATCGGCGGTGAAGATCCCGGACAATCGCTATCGCCGGATCGGCCGCGTCCTGAACGCCGCAAATAAGCTGCAACTCAGCCGGATAGTTCTGGACGCAAAACGACTCAAGGCTGTCGCTCAATCCGAACTCGGCGCCATAAAGCGGCTTTAGCAGCGTGACATTTTCGGCCGAGTGCAAAACGGGCTTGGGCTGGCGCGCAAATCGTGCGACCAGAACACTAGCTAACAGGGCATAGATGCAACCAATTATGGCGGCGAGGGTGCATACAAGCCACAGACAGGACGTCATTCCGACGTTACTCTCTGGTTTGAGTTCGGGGTTATAGGGCGTCGACCGGAAGCTAGCGCCTTGGGCGCAGCTGCGATAGATCTGAGGTTGCTTGGCGAATGGGGTCAAGCAAGGGGGACTAGCGAGACGTGAAAGTCAGAGCCATCCAAAATTGGGTCGGCTTTATTCTGATTGGCGCAAGCCTTTCGGCATGCGCGAGCGCGTCTTCGCCTGGGCTCTCACCGCAGCACCTCGCGGCAACTGAAGAAGATCCCACCCCAAAGCCCGTCACTGATCCGAACGAGAAATTCAATCGGCAGGTGTTCGAGAACAATCAGCAATTCAACCACGATGTTCTCTATCCGGCCGCGCAATCCTATAACGAGAATGTTCCGGAAGGCGTTCGCGATCGCATTGATGCATTCACGACCAATCTTTCCGAACCGATGGTGTTCGCCAACAACGTCCTGCAGCTTCGGCTGCAGTCCGCAGCCACGACGTTTGGCCGTTTTGCTGTCAATTCCACTGTCGGCCTGGGCGGCCTGTTCGATGTCGCCGCGACGGAAGGAATGACGAAACAATCGGGCGATTTCGGTCAGACCATGTATGTGTGGGGCTATCGCGACAGCGCCTATTTGGTGCTGCCCGTGCTCGGGCCGACCAACGTCCGCGACGCAATCGGCAGCGGCGTCGAATTCGCGGCGACCTTGCCGGCTGCCGCGCTGATTCCCACGAAGTTCGCGACTCTCGCCAGCCGCGTCGACCTCGCCGGCACTGTCACGAGCCCGCTCTCGAATCTCAGCAAGGCCGAGGACATGAAGACGCTCGAGGACAGCTCGATCGACTTCTATTCGATGCTTCGCAGCGTCAGTGAGCAGAAACGCCAAGCCGAATTGCAGGAAGCCCTCGATACCAGCGCCCTGACCGGCACGCCGCCTCCGCGCGATCCCAATGCCATCGAGCCCGTTATGGAAATCGTTTCGTCGCCGATGATGCTTGAGAAGCGCCAGCTGACGGACGTGCCAAAAACGCGGACGGCCGACCGCACCCCGTTTGTTATCGTGGGTGCTCCAAAGTCCGTCGACATGCAAACTTCTCCCGCAGAAGAGATGTCGCCTGCAGAAGAGCAGGCCTCGCCCGCTCAAGAACAGAAATCTCCCGCCGAGGAGTGATCGCGGGCCTGCTCAGGCATGCGCTTTCTGTTCGGACTTTTCCGTTGACGGCATAAAAAAGCGCCAGCCGTGCCCGACTGGCGCTAACTTTCCAGGCGTAGATTTTGCCGACCTCAGCTGCCCGACAACAGCTTGTCGCCCTGCTTCTTGAGTGAGCCGATGAGAGCGTCAGGGCCACCCGATTGCAGGATCGTCGAGAATTCGGCGCGACGGCTTGCCAGCTCGCTGATGGTTCCGTCGAGATAGATGTCAACGATCTTCCAATCCGGACCCGATTTCCGCATCAGATAGTTGATGGCAACGGGTTTGCCGTTGCTCTGGATGATTTGCGTCTTCACCATCTTGTCGGCAGTTCCCCGATTGGAAACCTCGACGATCTGGAAAGACTCACCCGAAAATCCGTCAAAGCGCTTTGCGTAGGTTGCTATCATCATGCGTTGGAAAGCATCGGTGATGGTTGCCTTCTGAGCCGCATCCAGCGACGCCCAGCTTTGCCCGACCGCCAGCCGCGCCATTAGGGGCGTGTCGTAAGTCTGAGACAAAACCGGCGATAGCGCTTCATAGCGTCCCTTCACGCCGAGCGACTGCGCCTGCTTCATAGTATTGAGAAGCGCGGCGTTCAGGCTGGAGATTGTCTTTTCGGGCGTATCCGCGGCCTGCGCTCGGCCAAGCTGCGGGACGGCCGCGGAGGCCATCAAAAAAGCTGCAACTGACGCGCCCAAAACCTGCAATTTTCTGATCGGGACCATTGCCCCTCCCTGACTGTTCGAACGTTCTGCCTGCCGATATCACCGTTTCGGCGACAAGCTCCTAGGCAGGCACGATGGCGGTATTTAGCCGAGCGGCACTGCACTTTGTGAGGCTTGGGCGCAACACATCCCTGCAGAGTCCGGCAGGCGCTCTAAGTTCCATTTTTTGAGCCCGATCAAAGGTCCATAACTTCCTATCGCGCGCAGGACTCGGGCGACAGTCGGGGGAGTCGGTCTATGGATGCAAGAGTAACGCGGCCTTCCAAAACACCGCTTTTGGATCAAGTCGATACGCCGGACGACCTTCGCCAGCTGGCCGAAAGCGAACTGCCGCAACTCGCCGCCGAACTGCGCACCGAGTTGATCGACGCAGTATCGCAGACCGGCGGTCATCTCGGCGCCGGTCTCGGTGTCGTGGAATTGACGGTAGCGCTTCATTATCTTTTCGACACGCCGCGCGATCGGCTGATTTGGGACGTCAGCCACCAGTCCTATCCTCATAAGATTTTGACAGGTCGCCGCGACCGCATACGCACGCTGCGCCAGCCGGGTGGTTTGTCGGGTTTCACGAAGCGGACGGAAAGCGAATACGATCCCTTCGGAGCCGCACACTCCTCGACCTCGATCTCCGCTGGCCTCGGCATGGCGGTGGCTCGCGAAATGTCGGGCGGCGACAACAACGTCGTTTGCGTTATCGGCGATGGCGCGATGAGCGCCGGCATGGCCTATGAGGCGATGAACAACGCAGGCGCCCGAAGTGAGCGTTTGATCGTCGTCTTGAATGACAACGACATGTCGATCGCCCCGCCGACCGGTGCGCTGTCGTCTTATCTGGCTCGTGCAACGTCGAGCGATTCCTATCTCTATGTTCGTGACCTCGCCAAGCAACTGGCAAAGCGTTTGCCAAAAAGCTGGGAACAGCGCGCGGCGCGAGTCGAGGAATACACCCGCAATCTCTGGCACGGCGGGGCCTGGTTCGAGGAACTCGGCTTTTATTACGTCGGCCCCATCGATGGACATGACCTCAACCAGCTGTTGCCGGTTCTGAAGAATGTGAGAGATGCGGCAGAAGGGCCAATTCTCGTTCACGTCGTCACGCAAAAGGGCAAAGGCTATGCGCCCGCTGAAGCGTCGGCCGACAAATATCATGGCGTAACGAAATTCAACGTCGTGACGGGTGTGCAGTCGAAGTCGGCTGCGTCCGCGCCGTCGTACACGCGCGTCTTTGCCGACAGTCTCATTGCTGAGGCCAGGAAAGACGACAAGATCGTCGCGATCACGGCAGCGATGCCGGACGGAACGGGGCTCGATGTATTTGGCCGCGAATTCCCCGATCGGACGTTTGACGTCGGTATCGCCGAGCAGCACGCTGTTACGTTTGCGGCAGGCCTCGCAACCGAAGGCATGAAGCCGTTCGCCGCCATTTATTCGACATTCCTTCAGCGCGGCTACGATCAGGTCGTACATGACGTAGCCCTTCAAAGTCTCCCAGTACGCTTCGCCATCGATCGCGCCGGCTTCGTCGGTGCTGACGGCGCAACGCACGCAGGATCATTCGACCTCGCCTATCTCGGTTGCTTACCGAACTTCGTCATCATGGCGCCGGCGGACGAGGCAGAGCTCGTCCACATGGTCGCGACAGCGGCCGCGATCGACGATCGCCCGAGCGCCTTCCGCTATCCACGCGGCGAGGGCAGCGGCGTCGCGCTTCCGGACGCCGGCATTCCCCTCGAGATCGGCAAGGGTCGCATCCTGCGCGAAGGATCGACGATTGCATTGCTGTCGCTTGGCACTCGTCTTCAGGAAGCACTGAAAGCCGCCGATCAGTTGGCTGCGCTCGGATTGTCCGCGACGGTCGCCGACGCTCGCTTCATGAAGCCGCTCGATACCGGGCTCATCCGCCAGCTTGCAGAAAATCACGATGTTCTCGTCACTATCGAGGAAGGATCCGTCGGCGGCTTCGGAAGTCACGTCCTCCATTACCTTGCGGAGAACGGTCTGCTCGACCGTGGACTCAAGGTTCGCAGCAAGGTCATGCCGGACGTGTTCGTCGACCAGGACAAGCCCGAGGTTATGAACCAGCGTGCGGGGCTGTCGGCGCAAGGCATCGTCGAGACTGTCTGCGATGCGCTTCGGCTCGATCAGGCAAGAACGGCGCGCGGACGCGCCTGCTGAGCCTTCGAGACGTCTCGTGTCATTGCGCGAGTAAGCCTCGCCTGATGATCGCTATTTCTTGGAACGCTTGCTGTTCTTATCGTCGTCATCGCCCGCGATCACCTTGTGGCACGCTGGGCTGAGCCGATTGATGTTCTTATTCAGACACGCGACGATCTTGTCCTCGCTTGGGATGTCCCAAAAACACAGGCTGAGGACGTCGGGCGTGCACGCCGATTGCTCGTCGGCGGTGCCGCTGTGCGCAAACGAGGCATCGCTGCCGGAAATCAAGAGCGCCCCTGCCAGGCCCAAAGCCGGCACGTTCCAAACTCGAAGCTTTCGTTGCACGGACTGACCTCGCGCGAATACCAATCTGTGATTGCCCGACTTAATTCTTTTCACGAGCCTTCTTCGGCGAGCCGCCCGTCATCACGGCTCGGCATCCCGGACTCAGCTTTGGGAGATGCCGGTTAAGGCAAGCCACGATGCGATCTTCGTCCGGGATTTGGGCGGAGCATAGTCGGAACACGTCGGGCGTACAGGCCTGCTGCTCCTCAGCGGTGCCACTGTGAGCGATCGCCTCGCCCGCCGCGGCGAATATCAGGGCCGCGAAAGCTACTCCCACGAACGCGCTGCGTAAAATTGAAGTGGTTGCGGTTTTCACGTTCTCTCGCTGATGAAAGGAATGGCGTCGGGCTGACGGGTTTGCGGGCATATGCCGAAATCCGATGGTGAGACTAAGGCATGCTCTGATTCTTCCGCCAACATTCTTTGGGGAAAGCGTCGTTCGGCCTCGCCGCTTTTAAGTTAATGCGTCGTCGGCCAGCAAATCCCCGTCTCTTCTTCCCGCGAGGCGAGTTTGCGTATCCGCGCGCCCCGGCGCGCAGGATTGCTGCGATCGCAATACAGGTAGCATTGTCGGCCGCCATCCTTCCGAATATTGGTAGGAAATGGACCGTTTCGACGCCATGTCGGTTCTTCTTGCGGTGGTCGATGCTGGCAGCCTGTCCGCCGGCGCGCGTCGGCTCGGCATGCCGCTAGCAACCGTGAGTCGAAAAGTTTCCGAGCTCGAGGCCCACCTTCATACGCGCCTTTTGAATCGCGGCAGCCGGCGGTTGGAATTGACCGACGCCGGGCAATCGTATGTGGCGGCGTGCCGACCGATCCTCGAAGATGTCTTGGAGGCCGAACGAGCTGCTTCGGGCGAGTATCGAGCGCCAAGAGGCGAGTTGGTCATCACCGCGCCAATCGTGTTCGGACGCCTGCATCTCCTGCCGATCATCGGCGCGTTTCTGAAAGCCTATCCGGATATCGACGTGCGTCTGACGCTCGCGGACCGCTTCGTGAACCTTCTTGAAGAGCACGTCGATGTCGCTTTGAGGATCGGCGAACTACGGGACAGCAGCATGTTTGCTGCGCGCATTGGGTCGGTACGGCACGTGGTGTGCGCCAGCCCAGGCTATCTTCAAAGGCGGGGAGCGCCGGCGACACCTGGGGATCTTGCCTCGCACGATTGCGTCACGTTCGAAGGATTGGCGTCGCCGCGCACTTGGACATTTCGAAACAATGACGCTGCAGAAACCGTGTCCATCCACTCGCGTCTCGTGGTCAACACCGCGGAAGCCGCGATCGATATGGCCGTTGCGGGTTTGGGAATAACCCGCGTGTTGTCGTATCAGATTGCTGCGAAACTCTCGGCCGGCGAACTCGCCATCGTACTCGAATCGTTTGAGTCCGCGCCAATCCCCGTAAGCTTCGTTTATTCCGCTAACGGCCTTCTACCACTGAAGCTCCGCGCGTTTCTGGATTACGCGACACCGCGCCTGAAACCCGTCTTCGCAAGGAAGCCGCTGCCCGCCTGAATATG
>JBEVLH010000271.1:0-10619 GCA_040509255.1 Hyphomicrobium sp.
CCGACCGTCCTCCAGCTGCCAAAATAGTTACGGCCACTGAGAACCGTCACGCCGGCGCCAGCCAGTCCCTCTCGCACCGAAAAACCACTCAAGGTCACCTCGGGAATATCCGCTAGATGTTGCAGCAGTTCGCGATCAGGGGTGGCCCACTTCATGGCGCGGTCCCAGTTCGAATCAGTGAGATACGTCTCATGCGCGAAATCTAGGATGTGAAGGTTGCGCAAGGGTTGACGTTGTCCGATTTCGGAGACGTGGACCGGGCGCGCCGGTCCGGCACATGGCACTCGGCGGCCGGGCCGGATAAGTGTCGTTGCAGCGCACGCGGCCGGGGCCGCTCACGGAGGTCTCGACGACATGACGGTCCAAAAGCCCGACGCCATCACCAGGTCTCACACCGCGCCCCATGTACCCATGCCGACCGGCGATCCCGTCATTCGGACAATCGCCATGCCCGCCGACACCAACCCGGCAGGTGACATCTTCGGCGGCTGGATCATGTCGCAGATGGACCTCGCAGCCGGGAATGCGGCAGCACGATTGAGCCGGGGCCGCTGTGCAACCGTGGCCGTCGAAGGTATGAGTTTTCATTCCCCCGTCAAAGTCGGCGATGAAGTAACCGTCTGGGCGCAACTCATCAAACGGGGCAGATCGTCCATGACATTTGATGTCCAGGCCTGGAGACGTCCGCGAGACGGCGAAGTACAAGCGTGTGTCACGCGCGCCCATTTTACGTTCGTGGCTCTCGACGATGACGGCCGCCCGCGTCCTCTGCCCGGCGCCGGTGACGGAGAGGCCTGGGTTTAAGATGCACGGAGTGAAAGCATGAAATGTCTCGCCTCCTACCGGCATCTCCTTGCAGCCATCGTTGCGACGATCGGCATATCAGCGATTACCATGGGCATAGGTGTCGACGCCGAGGCGTCCGGCGGCCTTCAACTCGCTCTCCTCGCTCTCGGCGTTCCCAACGTTGCGGACAACCTACGCTGCGCAGTCTGCGTCCCCGCTCGCGAACGCGCGGCGGACTACGCGCCCGTCGAACATTTCATGGGCGGCCCAAAGCGCATCATTCTCATGCGGCACGCTGACAAGAACGATGACCCCTCCGACGAAGACCTGTCGGAAGCGGGAATGCTGCGCGCCGAACACTTGGCAACCTACATCCCGGAAACCTTCGGCAAACCAGACATCATCATCGCAACCGCCCATTCGAAGCATTCGGACCGGCCGAAAGAAACTGTCAAACCCCTCGCCGACGCGCTCGGCCTGAAGGTCCAACACGACTTCGAAAATGATGAGTTCAGCGATCTCGTCTATGAGATCTTCAACGATCCCGACTACAAGGACAAAACGGTGGTGATCTGCTGGCATCACGGCAAGCTACCCGCGATGGCAGCTCTCCTCGGTGCGCCCGCCGGCAGCTACCCCGATCCCTGGCCGAACGACGCCTATAATCTCGTCCTCGACCTTCAGTACGATCCATTTGCGGGAAGCCCGCCGAAAGTCGCGCGCGTCATCGAACCGTTTTGATCCTCGTGCGGAAATTTCACGAATAGAAAAGTCATGGCTACCAGCGCATCGATGCGACAGGTCGCGTTTTGAAGGGTATCACGTGCTGAATTTAGACCGAGGCGGAGACGCGAGGAGCTGGCTGAGATCGCTTCTGCCGTCCTGGTTGTGCCCCAGAGACGTCACCGCAACCGACCATCCGGGACGCGGCCCCGCGCGCATTCTTCTCATGCGTCATGCCGAGAAGACCGGTCGAACGGATGACATCCATCTGTCGGCGGCCGGCGTAACGCGTGCCGAGCGGCTCGTAACCTATATTCCCCAGACCTTCGGACGCCCCGATTTTATTTACGCCGCGGCACGTTCGAAACGCTCGATCCGTTCGATCGAAACCGTGAAGCCGCTCGCAGCCGCACTGGGCGTCGAAGTGCAATTCCACATCGAGGACAAGGAATTCAGGGCGCTCATCGCCGAGATTTTCTCCAAGCCCGAATATGGCGGCAAGACCATCGTCATCTGCTGGCACCACGGCAAGTTGCCCGAGATCGCAGCCCTTCTTGGCGGCCAAAAGGGCAGTTACCCCGATCCTTGGCCACAGCAGGTATTCGATCTCATTCTCGATTTTCGCTATGGCTCGACGCCGAACGCACCGCCGACCGTCTCGCAAATCGTCGAACCGTTCTGATCCGGACCGACTTTCCAGCGTCGCCCACCCCTGCGTTCCGCGCGGTCCCGGTGTCGCCTTGCGGCAACACCCTTGAACCGGACGCCGCTCTTCAGCCATATGGCTCGTAAAATAGCAAACGTCGGACAATAATGCGCGCCGCTTCGGAGGCCGCAATCTGGGAAGGAAAAGACTCAAGATGCGCATTCACAGACTGGCGATGTCGATGTCGGCATATGCCTCCGCCGTCGCGATCGCTTTTGTCGCTTCCATTTCGCCCGCCCCTGCCGCCTCGGACGATCCGTTCGTGACGCTCGCCGGCACATGGAGCGGTTCGGGAACGGCGCGCTTTGATAGCGGCAAAACGGAAAGCCTGCGTTGCAAGGGCTACTACACCAATAACGGCGGTCCCCATAATCTCGGACTTTCGATACGTTGCGCCAACGCATCGGCCAAAATCGAATTGCGTGCCAACCTCGTCGACGCCGGCGGCGCCGTTAGCGGCAGTTGGGAAGAACGCACTTACAATCAATCCGGCACGGTGGCGGGACGCGCAACGCCCGATCGTATGACACTCTCGATAACGGGCGGCATCAGTGGCACAATGACGGTTGCGATCTCCGGGGGATCACATACGGTCACGGTTGCATCGAGCGGACCCTCGTTCAAGGGCGTCCATATTACCATGTCGCGTTAACGGGAATCGGCGAGACTTCCTCAAAACCCGGAGATGCAAATGCGCGCCAGATTAATGGTTGTCCTCCCCGCTCTAGCGGCAGTGTTCGCGTCCGCGGCGAGCGTGCCTTCGGATGCCAACGGCATCCGGCGACTGCGGTCGAATTATCAACCCGGCGAGATTATCGTCGCGCAAAGCCGCTACGGCAACGGCTCCATCAGGAGCGTGGTCAGGCCCGCCAAGTGGGGCTGGCAAGTCAGGCTGCCCGGCGGCGCGTGGACCGATTGCCGGCGAAGCTGCGAAGAAACGCTCCGCGTCAAAACCGTCGATATCTACGGCGACGGCGATAACTCGCTCGATAGCGGCGGCTATGGCACGCTCCAGCGCGAATGCGGGATTTTCGGCTGCCTTGGCGGTTCGTACGAATTCACGTTCTGACAGCGCTTCGTCGCGAAGGCGTCAGACGAGAAACGGATTGTTGCGCCGTTCTTCTCCGAACTGGCTCGGTGGTCCGTGTCCGCAGATGAAAGCGATATCGTCGCCAAGCGGCAGCAGCTTCGTCTTGATCGAAGAGATCAACGCATCGTGGTCGCCGTAGGCGAAATCGGTGCGCCCGATCGAGCCCCGGAAAAGCACATCGCCGACCAGCGCAAACTTTTGCGCGCGATCGAAAAAGACGACTGAGCCCGGCGAATGTCCGGGACAATGGAAAATCTCGAACGTGTGTCCCGCGACGGTGACGGTATCGCCATCGTCGAGCCAGCGATCCGGTGTGACGTTGCGAATGCCCGGAACGCCATACATCTCACCCTGTTTTTCAAGCGCATCGAGCAGAATGGCGTCGTTCTTGTGCGGGCCCTCGATCTTGACGCCAAGAGCATCGCGCAAGTCGGCTGCGCCGCCGGCGTGATCGATGTGGCCGTGGGTCAGCAGGATTTTCTCGATCGAAATTCCCGCTTCTTCGATGGCTTGTTCGATTCGGTCGAGATCGCCGCCCGGATCGACGACTGCGCCGACCTTCGTCGCCTCGTTCCAGATCAGCGTGCAGTTCTGCTCAAACGGCGTGACGCGCACGATTGCCGCCTTCAGCGGAGACAAAACGTTCGTGCTCCCATCGGTCATGGACTTCGCTCCGAGTTGCTGAGAGCAGGTCTTAGCGCATATTCCAGCCGACAGCGAAGCGTCGCATTGGCGGACCGCCGGAGCAGCGTCCCAGAAACACGACAAGGGCCATCATGGCCCCTGCGCGCGTAGATTCAAGCGATAGGGCGAAGAGACGGACTACGCCGCCTCTGAGCCTTCATGACCCGGATCGCGAAGAACGTAGCCGCGGCCCCACACCGTTTCGATGTAGTGCTTGCCGCCCGTCGCCGCCTGCAACTTCTTTCTGAGCTTGCAGATGAACACGTCGATGATCTTGAGCTCGGGCTCGTCCATGCCGCCGTAGAGATGATTGAGAAACATCTCCTTCGTCAGCGTCGTGCCTTTGCGCAGCGAGAGCAGCTCGAGCATCTGATATTCCTTGCCGGTCAGATGCACACGCTGATTGTTGACGTCGACCGTCTTCGTGTCGAGGTTGACGCGAAGATCGCCCGTCTCGATGACCGACTGCGCATGGCCCTTCGAACGGCGGACAATCGCCTGGATGCGAGCGACAAGCTCGTCCTTGTGGAACGGCTTGGTCATATAGTCGTCGGCACCGAAGCCGAGACCACGAACCTTGTCGTCGATGCCCGCAAGACCCGAAAGAATGAGGATCGGCGTTCCGACCTTCGCGACCCGAAGCGTCTTGAGGACTTCGTAACCGCTCATGTCGGGAAGATTCAAATCGAGTAGAATGATGTCGTAATCATAAAGCTTACCTAGATCGACGCCCTCTTCTCCGAGATCCGTCGTATAAACGTTAAACCCCTCCGACTGCAGCATAAGCTCAATGCTTTGCGCCGTGGCACTATCATCTTCAATGAGTAGAACCCGCATGACCGTCCCTCTGGTGCCCTATCCGATCCGTGTCCGCGCTATGTCTGCCCTTGGCTCAAAGTGAACGCACTACAGTCGAGCTAAGCGATCGTTAGGAAGTTAGCGACGAGAGGTTAACAAAGCCTAATCCGCGTTAGCTATTTCATCATACCGTTGCGAACCGACGTAAGTAGCCCGGTTAGCTGATGATAAGGCTTTCGCGTCGACTGGTCACGTGTCGTCGGTCGCGGGCAAAACATGCCCGTTCGCGCCGATTAGCGGCCCGCCACAACTATTGGAAATATTAGACTTGCGCCCCTCTCGACCCGCCAACAGATCCTAAGCGAGATCTCCCGCAGGGGCGCCCACCCCCTTGATTGACCTATACAATCGCTTTGCAACCCGCATACGGCTCGAATCAAGAGCTAACAGAATTCGCGCGTTTGCCCTAGCGCGCTCATGGCTAAAATGTGCCCCCAAACGGGACGTCTCATCAGAATTAGTTACGCGTTGCTTTACCGCAACTTAAGTGCAGAATGTTATTCAGAGTATTGAGGGTCCCTGGGCGCTGTTGCAACGCAACGTCTTGCCGGATTCAAGTATTTCTTGTGGTTGCTGAAGCAGCGAAGCCTTATCGTCCGTTTGGCACGCTTCTTGGGTAATCAGTTCGAATGAGTTTGGGGTATCGAACGATGAAGTCACGTGACTTGGCCATCCGCCTGAAGCGTCGTGAAGTCGAAGAGAAGTCGCGTAAGGTTGACGACCTTGAGCGAATTATCCGTGAATTCGATCAAATGGCCGGCGATCTCGAGCGCCAGATCCAGCTCGAAGAAGACCGTACCGGCATCCGCGACCGTTCACATTTCTCCTATTCAACCTTCGCCAAGGCCGCAGCCCAGCGCCGGGACAACCTGCGCCAATCAACTGAAGGATTGCGCGAAAAACTCGCCGCCGCAGTCCGCGAACGCGACGACACGGTCGAGCAATTCGATCGCGCCTCCCAGCAGTCCGCCAATCTCGACGATGCCCGTGCGGGCCGCCGCGACCGGCCGCTTGGCTTCACAGCCCTACGCTGAGCCATTGCGGTCGATTCGGCCGCCGCGATAGGGGAAGACATTCAGTTTCAAGGCGGTGCCCGAAAGGCGCCGCCTTTTTCGTCCCAAATTCTGTTGGTTCCTCGAAGCGAGGCGCGTGCCGCCCCTTGCCCAAATTGGCTATGGCGGGCACGAGTGGCGGTCGCTGTTCGTCGAAATCGATGAGTCGCGTGAAAGTGCCGTATGGGGGAAAATGCTGCTCGACCGACCATCGACGATGGTGCTGGTGCTGCTCGTCATAGCGGCACTGACGGGTTGTGCGGGCAACAGTCCTGAACTGCCAACGCCCGGCAGCGTCCAGCCGACATTAAGTCCGCAGGCTCCGCCTCAGCCTCCGACTCCGGTTGCCTCGTCCATGGCAACGACGCCCGCGAATGGCGAAGAACCCCGCGGCGTACCTGTTCCGGGCGCGATCGGATCGGCAACCGAAATTTATTCTCACATCGCCACAGGTGCGATGGCCTGCTGGTTTTCCGCAAACGGCCCACTGAAGAAGGATTATATCTTCCACGCCATGGCCGATGCGCCCTCTCGCGGTGGCAAGGCGGAGGTCACAATCCATCGCCGTGATCCGAGCCAGCCGAACCCGCGCGGCGCCAAGGCTTATGTCGTCGAAATTCAGCCCACAGGCGAAGCATCCGCAACAGTCAGGGCGGACAACAGGCAGATGCCGGACGCCTACGCGTCCGCCATGACCAGCGACCTGTCGCAATGGATCAAGGGCGAGCAAGGCTGCAGCCTCGCCAAAACCATCGCGGCGGAGACGGCACCATCGGAAGAAGCCGCCCCCAAAAAGCCGGCGAAGGTCGCGAAGAAAACAAAGAAGCCAAAGGTGAAAGCGGCACAAGCCAAGCCTGCCGCGACTGCGCAGCAAGCGCAGCCGTGAACTGACGCCCTCGGACTATTTCGATGTTTCACCTGATCGATCGTCGCGCGCGCAACAACGCGGCCCGCATGCGCGCGCCAACGTCATCGGCAGACAGGACGAAAAATCAATCGCGGTAGTCTTGCAACCGCGTCGCGCGCAGTCCGGGAAGACCATGCTTGTCGATGGAACGCTGCCACGACAGAAATTCGTCGACGGTCAACGTATATCGCTCGCAAGCCTCCTCGATGCTGAGAAGCCCGCCGCGTACTGCGGCGACCACCTCAGCCTTGCGGCGGATGACCCATCGTTTCGTATCCCGCGGGGGAAGATCTGCGACCGTGAGCGGCGACCCATCGGGTCCGATCACGTAGCGCCCGCGCGCTCTCATCTGCTGTTCGGTCATGATACTCGATACACACTCTTGACCACGGATTACGTATAACCTGTTTGCTATTAAATTAGCACTAAGCCATTGAGTGAAAAAGACTTAAATAGCCGTGCCAATTCCGCGATTGCCGCCATCGAAATGCGGCGCCGATGAGGCAAACCGTTCCAATGTGATGCAACCGCTAAGGGTAAAGTTTTAAGAGCGAAAATCGCGCCAAGACCGGCTTCGGAACGACACACAGCCTTGCCGATGGCCCATTTGACAACTATTGATTACCGGCTATTCGAGTTGCGCCTCGGCCCATTCGCGCCGCAATAAGACAAACGACTGAAACTGTTCGATCTTTTGAAGGATGGCGGATTCAGGATAGCGTTGCAGGCGCCGATCTCCGGCGCCGCTGACAACCCGGACCTGCCGAAACCCGTATGACTCACCCCGACACATCAATCGCCAATCGCGGCACGATGACTGGCCCGGCGAAGTCGGCCGCCGCGACCAAACGCGTCGTCGTGGCGATGTCGGGTGGCGTCGATAGTTCGGTTGCCGCCGCGATCATGAAAGCAGCGGGCCATGATGTGATCGGCGTTACCCTCCAGCTTTACGATCACGGCACGGCCTCCGGCCGCAAAGGCAGCTGCTGCGCCGGCCAGGACATCCACGACGCCCGTCGAGTTGCCGAAGCACTCGACATCCCGCACTACGTTCTCGACTACGAAACGCGCTTCGCCGCCAAAGTGATCGAAAGCTTCGCCGAGAGCTATGTTGCAGGCGAAACGCCGATCCCATGCGTGACCTGCAACAACGAAATCAAGTTTCGTGATCTTCTCGACACCGCCAAGGAGTTGAACGCGGATGTGCTGGTTACCGGCCATTACGTCCAGCGCTTGGAAACCGAGGATGGCCCCATCCTCGCGCGCGCCGTCGATCCCGATCGCGATCAGAGTTATTTCCTCTTCGGTATCACCAAACAACAGTTGGCCTCGCTCTGGTTTCCGATTGGCGGCATGCGAAAGGCGGAAGTTCGTGATCTTGCGCGCTCGTACAATCTGCCCGTCGCCGACAAGTCCGACAGCCAGGACATCTGTTTTGTGCCGACTGGCAAGTACACGGATGTTATCGAGCGCCTGAAGCCGAACGCCCTCGATTCCGGCAACATCGTTCATCTCGACGGCCGCGTCCTCGGCCGCCACGACGGCATCGTTCACTACACGGTCGGTCAGCGTCGCGGCATCAAGATCCCGGCCGCCGAGCCGCTCTACGTCGTTCGCCTCGATGCGTCCCGGAATGAAGTCATCGTCGGACCCCGTTCGGAGCTGACGACATCGGGGCTTAGGCTCCGCAACGTCAATTGGCTCGGGGAAAAGCCTCTCGAAGACCTCGCGGCCGCCGGTCTACCCCTTTATGTTCGTATGCGGTCGTCCCAGAAACTGCGGCCGGCGCTGCTTCAAATCGAACACGATGGCGTCGTCAAAGTTGAGCTTCATGACGGTGAGGAAGGTATTGCGACCGGCCAAGCGTGCGTGTTTTATGCTGATGACGGGGCAGAAGGACGCATTCTCGGCGGCGGGTGGATCGCCAAAACAATAAAAGCGAATTCTGCTGAGCGGCGCGTCACGGACACGTCTGTTGCCGTGGCGGGACGCTAAAGGCATCGCACGGAATGATTGCGGACTTGATGGAGATCGGCAGTGAGTGACAACCAGCCCTCGAGCTTCCGCACCGCCTCGGCGCGGCCGGGAGAGCAAAAAAGGCGTTCCGGGGCGAAAGTCGTCCAGCTCGATGAAGGCCAGGTTCGTGACGCTTACCGCCGCTGGGCGCCGGTCTACGATTACACCTTCGGAGCCGTGTCCACTGCGGGCCGCCGCCACGCGGTAGAAATCGTCAACGCCGGGTCGGGCCGCGTGCTTGAGGTCGGCGTCGGCACCGGGCTCTCGCTTCCGGCCTACAAAAACCACCTCGACATTTGCGGCATCGACCTCGCGCCCGAAATGCTCGAGAAAGCCCGTGAACGGGTAAAAGCCGAAAACCTCACGCACGTCTCCGGCCTCTACGAGATGGACGCGAGCAACCTCAGCTTTCCTGACAACACCTTCGACACGACCGTCGCGATGTACGTCATCACCGTCGTCCCGGACCCACGTCGGGTGATGCTCGAGCTTTCGCGTGTCACGAAGCCCGGCGGCGAAGTCATGCTGGTGAACCATTTCAGCCAGGACGAGGGCGTTCGTGGTTGGGTCGAACGCCAGATGGCACCGTTTGCCGACCTCGTCGGCTGGCATTCCGTGTTCGACGTCTCGCGCGTCATGGTTTGCCCCGATCTCAAGCTAGTGGACCGCCAGGCGCTTCGGCCGTGGGGCCTATTCACGATGATGCGCTTCCGCAAGGTTGAAGATACCGCGTCTCGTCGCCCCGAGGCTGCGGAATAGCCCGGAAGACGCGCCGTGTTGACAGGCGAGCGCGACGCTCCCTATAGACGGTCGCTCGACGGCAGGTTGTTGTTGCCGGTCTGGCGGGATAGCTCAGGTGGTTAGAGCGGCGGTCTCATAATCCGCAGGTCGGCGGTTCAAGTCCGCCTCCCGCTACCAGATTTTCATTCTACTCTCTTCTGACGGAACTCGGACAAGCTCGCGAGCACCGCGACGCCGCCTGCGACCCGGCGCGCCCGACGTCAGCCTCGGGCTAGCCCCAACAGGTATCCGATAGGTATTTTCAAGTTCGATTCGCGACGCTTTCGTCGGCCGGACGCGGCCTCTAGGAGCATCATGTCCATCTCTCCAGTCGGCAACTCCGATGCTTATGATCGCTACCGTCGGCAGGCGGTCGATCTGCTCTCGCCCTCGGGTCAGCAGAAGACAAAGGTATCAACAGCGCCGCCGCCCTTGCCCGCCGTGACCGATGCCGATCATCTCGCCACACCCAGCCAGTTCGCGACGAAATTCAAGACCGATTTGACCACGCTCAATTCTTCGCAAGGCGGCACCTCGCCAACCCACGCCCCTCACGGCGGTCATCATCATTTCCATGGCGCGGCGCAGACCGACACCACCACAACCGACGCTAGCGCGACGGACGACACCACGACCGGCCCGGATGCACTGAGCCAGTCGCTCGACGACTTCGCCAATCTTCTGAAGAAGGCCGCCGGCATCGCAGCCATCATCGTCTGACGCTGCAGCCTCGAATTTCTCTGACGCATTAGTCGAAATCGACTTTGCGGCTGCGCATCTTCTTCACTTGCCCGCGCACTGCCTTCGTCTTGATGCGTTCTTCGCGTGCGCCCCGCGATGGCCGGGTCTTAATCCGCAGTTTGGGACGCACCAATGCTTGTTCGATCAATTCGATCAGCCGTGCCCGCGCGTCCGCCCGGTTCTGTTCCTGACTTCTAAATCGATCGGCCTGGATGACGATGACGCCCTCGGTCGTCAGGCGCCGCCCCGCGAGGCGCTTCAGACGTTCGCGCGCGA
>JBEVLH010000272.1:0-9235 GCA_040509255.1 Hyphomicrobium sp.
AACCAATACCGCCAGGTTTCTTTGAATTTCTCCGAGATCGATTTCGACGGCACTGCTGGCGTCCGAGGCGCTTGGCTCTCGACAACTGGCGGCGGCTCCGCCGCGTGTGCGACCTCGACCGGTGGCGCGGATCCCGAAACCGTCTTCACTGGCGACGCCTCTGCTGTCACGACCCCAGGCGAAGGCTCCCCGGCGGGAGCCGCTGGAGGATTGGTCGCGGCGGCGACTACCGGCGTTTGGGCCGGCTCCGCTGATGATTGCTTGCCCGGAACCGAAACCGCGGCGGGCGGTGACGCTTGAGGCACGGCGGGCGGCGGCGAGGCTGAAAAAGCCGGAACCGATGGAGCGGCGGGCGCCGACGACGCGGATTCAGGAGCCGTCGAAGCCGGCAATCCTTCGGGTTCCTGTCCCGCGGCGTTCGATGCACCGGGTTCCACGGCGGGCGGCGTGCCCTCGATCGTCTTGACGATGCTCGACATCGGACGCTCGGCGCCGATTTGCGGCAGGCCCTTGGCTTCCTTCTCGATCGCCTGATCGTATTCCGCGACCGTCGTCACCGGCAACTTCGCAGTCACATGAACGATCTTGTAGCCTTTGGCCTTTAGCTGGGCGAGCAGCAGCGGCACGGCCTTGGCGGTCGTCTTGTGAATGTCATGCATCAAGAGGATGCCCTTGCCCCTCTTGTCGAGCTTCTGCATCAGCGTCTTGACGAGATGATCGGCCGTCTGCGGCTTGAAATCGAAACTGTCGATATCGGTCGAGAACATCGCGATGTTGCGCTTGCCGAGATAGGCGACCGCCTCCGGCGTATCGACCAGCGTTGGGAAGCGGAAGAACGGCGCGACGGGCCCGCCGACCGCGCGATGAACGCCGCTAATGCCGCGCTCGATCTCGTCCTTCGCTTCGTCAAACGTTTTGAGCTTGGCGATCGCCTTGTGGCTCCAAGTGTGCGTACCGACGGTATTGCCGGCCTTTGCCACTTCGCGAATGATCTCGGGATAACCGAGCGCCATCTTGCCGATGGAAAAGAATGTCGCCTTCACACACTCGTCGTTCAGCGCCTTCAGAACCGCTTCGGTGGTATATTTCTGCGGCCCATCATCGAACGTCAGCACGACTTCCTTGTCCTGCAGGAAATCGTAGGCCTTGTAGTGCTCCATGCCGAAGCCTGGACCGCCGGTCGTGTCGATTTCGACGGTTCGGGAAACTCCAAGCGTGCCGGCTCTCGGACATGCAGCGGGATCTGCAGCCCACGCCGAAGGGAGGCCGGCGATCACCGTCAGAATAACGGCAAGTCCCACTCGGCGAATGACCATCTCGTCCTCCCGTCTTTTTTATTAATCAAGCCTAGCAGACTCCCCTTGCGCCGAAAGCCCGCTTCAAAAAAATCGCAGCACACGTCGCATAACGGCGTCACCGAATAGATTTAAGATGAGTACAAGGTCGCACGAGTCGGCATTTGCCGCATCCAAAGTTGCGAACCAAATACCCGCACCGTCGTTTTCTCGTCATCGAAACAGAAAGACAAAGGGTGTTGTCATGACGGCATTTTTCCGTCCCCTCATAATCGCCGCAACCACTATCGCATTGCTTAGCGCGGTTTCCTCGGCCGACGCTGCGCCGCAGATGTCGAAACCCCCGTCTGCGGCGGTCTCAACGCAAATCATGAATGTCAGCGATCGGTACGATGGGCCATACCGGCACCACTACCGGGGAGGGCGCAACGAGGTGCACGCGCCATTTACGCGGGTACGAAGCGGACGAAAGACCGTGGTCGATGCGCCCTTTGCTCACGTCTCCAGCGGCCGTCATGGCACCCACGTCGTCGCCCCGTTTGTCGACCTCTGGCGGTAGCCTGAACGGCGTAAGCTGAATTTTGAACGGATCGAGCGGATCGCCCTTGAAGCGGTCCGCTCTTCGCTTTGCAAAGCGGCCACACTTGGCGAATTGCACGCCAAATCAAAGAGAACCGGGGCGAAACAATGCTGGCGCGACTGCTGACTTGGCCATAATGTGCCCAAAGTAGCGTGATGAAGCTGCGATAGCGGGATGGGCGACAGCAGCTTTTTGTTGGGGGTAAACAGATGTTCAATCGCGTAGCGACGCCTGATGTGCGCGCCGCCGAGCCGGCTAAAACACTTTCACCGCAAGCACCTTCGATCCAATCGATGGCGCCCTCCAAGACGCCGGCACCGCCGCTTTTTGGTTCGCCGCTTCAACAGCACTCTGGCCCCATGATCGATGCGCCGACCTCGGTTCTTGGTCAGGACATCACCATTTCCGGACAACAGCTTGTAATCAAGACGAAGGGTTCGCTGCTGATCGCCGGCCACATTCAGGGCGACGTCCACGGCGAAGCCGTCACAGTTGGCGAAACCGGCAGCGTCGCCGGCACCATCACCGCGCGCACCATCACTGTCCAGGGCGAAGTCAGCGGCGCTTTGAGGGGATCGTCGGTCAACCTCAACGCCACCTCGCGTGTTGACGGCGACATCATCAAGCAGACCCTTTCGATCGATGAGGGCGCGCAGTTCGATGGCAGCGTCCGTCGCGCCAAAGATCCAAGCGAAGTTACACCCGACCTCAGCTGACGTTGCGTGCCTGCTTCATTTTTCCGAATAATTCAGTGACGTCCGCCTGAGCGGTCGTCACTTTTCTCCGTCATGCCGGTCAAAACCAGCCGCGGCCGGCCGGGTTGACTTCGTTGCATGAGTCCTTGATGCGGATGTCCTGCCCGATGAACCGGCAGATGCGCTGCTTGAACAGCGGATCATTGCGGATCGCGTTTGCCGACGCTTTGAACCCATATTCGCGCGCCACAGCGGCAACGTATGCGTCCTGGCAGTAGGGCGTGCTGATCCACGAGCCCGCGACCCGCTGCGAACCCTTGTTGCAGGCGATTTTCGCCCCCACGCCTGTTGCCGTTGCCAGCAGCAGAACGGTTGCAGCGCCTGCGGTGATGAGTGTTGATGGAGGCATAGGCGACTCCTTTAAGATTCGATCTCTGTCATACCGGACCGGCCGCCCTGCGACAAACGACTGTCGCCACTCTCGGCCAATAAGCGGACTTGTCCGGCTTCTTTCGCCGTGAAAAGGCTTGCCGCCGCCGCAACAGGCGGTCATCCAAAGCGTTTTATCGTCCGCCGCGCAGCATTATGAGGTCGACCTCGATGATAATCGTCTACGACGCCGTCGGAAGCAAACTTGTCCAGCGGGCCGAGCCGGGCGATTTGACCACAAGCGTCTGGATCGACGTCATCAACCCCGGCGAGGACGAGGACAAGGTCGTCGAGCAGGCTCTGGGCATCGAAGTGCCGACCCGCTCGGAGATGCGTGAGATCGAGGCATCAAATCGATTTTACACCGAGAACGGCGCCTACTACATGACGAGCGTCATCCTGCACAACAGTTCGCAAGATGTGCCGCTGACTTCGGTCATCACCTTCATCCTGTCGGGTGCCCATCTCGTTACGGTGCGTTACGCCGAGCCCCGCGCCTTTCCCGTATACGTGTCCCGGGCATCGAAAGGCGACGCCGACTGCGTAACGGGCGCCGGCGTCATGATCGGCCTCGTCGAGATGCTGATCGAGCGCGAAGCCGATTTGATCGAACGCGTCCAGGATGAGGTCGAGCGCATCGCTCCCCTGGTGTTCGGCCAAAAGGGCCAGAGTACCCATAACCGCCGGCTGGATATTCTTCTGAAGACCGTGGGCAAGGAGGGCGACGTGACGGCGCGAGCCCAGGAAAGCGCCATGTCGCTTCATCGCCTGACGCTCTATTTCGCCAATGCCGCTCGCGAGCGCAAGGACGATGCGCGCATCGCAGGCCGTATCGAAGCGGCCAATCACGATATCCTGTCGCTGATGGAGAGCATGCGTTTTCTCTCCGCCCGCGCAAGCTTCCTGCTAGATGCCACCCTCGGCATGATTTCGACCGAACAGAACCAGATCATCAAGCTCTTCTCCGTGATGGCCGTGATGTTGATGCCGCCGACACTCGTCGCGTCGATCTACGGAATGAACTTCAAGTTCATGCCCGAACTGGATTTCCACTGGGGCTATCCGCTTGCACTGTTCTTGATGTTTATTTCCGGGCTCATCCCCTTTCTCTATTTCAAGAAGAAAGGCTGGCTCTGAGCTCACATCACCTGCGTCAGGATCAAGGACGCTAGCGCCGAGACACCGAGGGTCGTCAGGATTCCGGCGCGCACGACGAACAGTAGGACCCCCGCCAGAAGCGCGAGCATAACGGCGCTGACATTGAGGCTCGATACTTGAGGCAGATCGATTTTCAACGGGCCGAATGCCACTTCGGTCCGGGCAAGAAAAAATACGTGAAGCGCGAACCACAGTGACAGATTGAAGATGACGCCGACGACTGCCGCCGTGATCGCCGAAAGCGCCCCTCTGAGCGCCGGCACAGACTTCAACCATTCAACATAAGGCGCGCCGGCGAACACATAGAGAAAGCACGGTGCGAAGGTCGCCCACAGCGTCACCGCCGCTCCCACGACGCCGAATGCGATCGCCGGCTCGCCGCCGTGGCGCGCGGCCGCTAGATATCCGACGAATTCCGTAACCAGGATCAAGGGTCCTGGTGTCGTCTCGGCAAGTCCAAAGCCATCCAGCATCTCACCGGGCTTGAGCCAGCCGTAAGTTTCAACGACGTCCTGCGCCATGTAGGCCAGCACCGCGTAAGCGCCGCCGAACGTCACGACCGCGAGCTTCGAGAAAAACACTGCGAGCCGCGTCAGGACGTGATCGAAGCCGAAGGCCAGAGCGACGGCAAAGAGGGGCAGCAACCATATCGACAGCCAAAGCCCGACCGTCGCCGCTGTCGACGCCAAAGGCACCGCAGGCGGCGCCTCGGCCCGCACCGGCGACACGTCCGTCGAAGCCCGGCCCTGCCAAAAGCCGATGGCAGCAGCCGCGAGCACGATCAGCGGGAAAGGCACCTTGAACAGGAAGATCGCGACGAATGAAGATACAGCGATCAGCCAGTCGACAGGCCCCGCCAAAGCCCGCCGGGCTATCCTCAACAACGCTTCGACGACGATCGCCAGGACGGCTGCCTTGATCCCGAGGAAGACCGACTCGACCGTCGGAATGCTGCCGAAGTTCGCATAAAGCATTGCGATCGCCAGGATGACGATGGCCCCCGGCGCGACGAAGAGGATGCCCGCAGCAAGCCCTCCCCGCGTGCCGTGCAGCCTCCAGCCGGCATACGTCGCGAGTTGCATCGCCTCTGGGCCAGGGAGCAGCGTGCAGAAATTGAGCGCCAACAGGAACGTCCCTTCGTCCAGCCATCGCTTCTGGTCCACCAGGACCTTGTGCATCAACGAAATCTGGCCGGCTGGCCCACCGAACGACATCAGCCCAATGCGCGCCCACACCTTGTTGGCCTCGGCAAACGAAGGATGAGGCGGATGCAAAGGATCGGCGGCAACCTGCAGCGCCTCGCCCATACACTTGATCCCCCTCGTTGCTCGCCGGACTGCTGAATACTCGTGCTTCGAGCACATGGAAATGCCGCCGCTTTATCGTTCGACAGCGGCAAACAGGAAGCCCGAAAGCGGCGTAGGCGGATCTTCGTCAGACGTTCGAGGGGCTAGCAAATTGAATGGAAAACGAAATGTGACACAGGGCTGTTAAGCATTTCGTTCCGTGAAAGGCCGTTCATTTGTGCGACCTGGCGTCGCGCAACCCTAAAGTGCAACGCAATAAATTCATAATTTTCCGAAGGTTACGAATTGTGGTTAAAAGGAGATAACTGCCATGGGTTGACCGCGCCGCTACCCGGTGCTCGTTGTGACCGGCCAGAACGGGGGCAACCCCAGTCAACAGCACGGGCAGCAATACGAACTGGGTTCTGGAGTTCTGTTTCGGGTCACACGGGATTTTTTCATACGGGCTACTTCTCCCAACATTAACGACGGTGCCGCCATCGAGGCGGTTGACCCGTGATCGCCACTGCTGATCACGGGCGGGGGAAACCGCTCATTCGACCCGCGATCACTGCTGCTCCTAAAAAGGAGTGAACTATGCGTTCAACTATCGCGGTCGCCGCGTTGGCATTGGCGGGGATATCAGCTGCTTCCATGCCCGCAAGCGCGGCCTGGAAGTGCGACGGCGCAGCCTACGTCTGCGGTTCATCACATCACAAAGCCGGCTATCGCAAGTCTTCGTATAAGTCCGCCTACCGGACGAAATCCCTCTACAAAACCTCGTACAAATCTTACCACAGGTCGGCGAACTCCCGATACGCTTACAAAACGTCTCGCCAGCACTATGCACAGGGAACGTCGCGCAAGCGCCACTATGCATCCGGTGGCGGCGGTGGCGGCGGCATGGCTTCTTACTACTGGCAGGGCCAGCGCACAGCCTCCGGCGCGCGCTTCAATCCTGACGGTCTGACGGCTGCCCATCGCTCGCTGCCGTTCGGCACGCGCGTCCGCGTCACCAACCAGTCGAATGGCCAGTCGGTCGTGGTCGTCATCAACGACCGTGGCCCGTTCGTTGGTGGCCGCGTCATCGACCTCTCGCGCGGTGCGGCCCGTGCCATCAGCATGACCGGCGCTGGCGTTGCGCGCGTCTCCCTGCAGGTCATGAACTGAGACTTATGCTCTGAGGATCTTCGGGAGGCGTTGGGAAACCAGCGCCTCCCGACGTTTTTCCGCCACGCGAATCACCATACTCGATGACATTGGGGACGTTCCGGGGGGAATGTACGTGCGCCGAAGCACTCGAGTGGTCTGTGTTGCCGTCTTGCTAACTCCGGCCGTCGTCGCCGGAACGCTGTCATCAAAAGCTCAGTCGCTGTCGGAGGCTCTTGCCGGGCCCGCACGCAACGCTGTTGAGATCGGCAGCTGGTCGACCGTCACCGCCGTCGACCCCCCAAAAACCGATGCCGTCTTCGATCACTGGCAGGCCAAGATCACCCTCACGAAGCCGCGCCTCAAGCAGCCGAGCCTGCTCGCCTCGAATGCCGAACCGCCATATGGGCTACACGGACCCGTCGTCGAGAGCGGGTTATCGCACGCGATGAAAGGCCTGGCTTCCTTCTACGGATCGGGGGCTCGCACGGCGACGGGCGAGGCCTTCAATCCCAACGAGCTAACCGCCGCCCACCGGACCCTGCCGTTCGGGACCCGCGTCCGCGTGACCAGGGTGGACAACGGCGACAGCGTGATCGTCCGCATCAATGACCGCGGCCCCTTCAAGCCGGGCCGCGTCATCGATCTTTCGACGAGGGCCGCCAAGGACCTCGAGATGACCGACAAAGGCCTCGCCGCCGTCAAGCTCGAGGTGCTCGATCCAGCGGCGGCCGAACCGCCCGCCCACATCGAAACTGTCGCTCAGCGTTCGCTCCGCCGGTAAGCCTGCTCGAGCCGCGTCTCCAAAACGCTGATCTGATCGAGATAGGCACCCCTGATGCAATCGACATCGCGCCCGCAGTTGTCGCGGGCATCGAGAAACTGCCGCTGGTAAGCTTTGATATCGGCGCGTTGATAGCGGCTGGCTGAGGCGGCCTTCAGCTCGGCGTAGAGCGCGCTCATCCGCTCATCGAGCGCCGACAGCCGATCGCTGCCGCAGATCGTCCGCTCCGAGGCAAATTCCGCGTTCCGGCAGTTGAATTCCTGTGCGGCGGCCGGTCGAACCGTTCCCGCCATCGCCGCGAGCGCCAGCAGCGCCCCCGCCGAAACTGCCGCAGCCAATTTTAAAGTCATCGTATCCGACATGATGCCCGTCTCCTGGTTCACGCGCCCGTTGGCGCGCCCGGCCACCCCAGCGGTGGCGATGGCGGGAGAGTGCTGGAATCGCCTTGGAAACATCAGCCCGTCGGCAGCCAGCGGGCGGCAATCGGCAGAACGTCGAGATTGCCTTCCGATTCCGATTGCCACCTCCCGGCAAAAATCGGTACTTTCCGGCAACGGCGCCGATCGTCGCCTCCGTCCGACATTCGTGGTCCATGAAAAAAGCCCTCGCCCAGATCGCGCCGGCCACCACCCGCTTCGAGGCGCTCGACCGCATCAAGACGGCGATGGTCGAGAAGAAGCTGACGCAGGCCGAACTGGCTGATGCGTCCGACTGCCACGAGAAGACCATTCAGAACCTGCTCGGCGGCCGCTCCGTTCGCGATCAAACACTGTTCGATGTCTGCATGGTCTTAGGCCTCGACTTCCACGGCCTGCGCGACGCCTGGCACGGCGAAACGGTCGCCGTCGAAAGCGCCAACGGCCCGCTCGAATTCAAGGGCAACGGTGGCGGTATCGCGCCGATCTACATGGGCGCCTACACGCAGGCCGCCGTCGATCATTACATCGGCAGCTACCTGACCGTCCGCCGGTCATTCTCGCTGCCCGATACCATCGTCGCCTATCGCACCGACATCAGCTGGGACGCCGAGTGGCCGAGCCTGCTGTTTCAGGAACGCGACCGCCCCGACGCGCCCTACGCTCATCGCGGTCGACTTTATATTCCGGCGTCGTCGAGCTTCATACACCTCGTGTCGCTGACCAAGGGCGCGATGCGGATGGTCGTCGTCTCGCAGCTCGATCGCGCCGGCGAGATGCGCGGCATCATCACGACGTTGAACAAGCAGCGCGCCACGTTCATCCCCGTCGCGACCCCGATCCTCTATGCCCAGCGCCAGAACTTCGACGCCGACGCCTTCGGCGAAGTCACCCCGAAAAATCCCGCTTACGGCGACTACAAGCGCCTACTCGACGACACTGTCACCGAAGGCTACGCCCGCCTCATCGGCTAATCTCCCTGCCGACAATACGCCATACCGGCGATGGCCGAGATCCAGCCAACTCGCGACAGAGTACTTTCCGAGATTTGCCTGGCCAGCCATCACGGAGCATCGGCTTACGATTTCTGCTCGAAGAAATAGTTATTGAGGAGATACGTCAGGCTACGCGACCACGATTCATCGGTGTTGCCGCGAATATCAACGCTCTTGATGAACGTGTATTTGTCGGTTGCGGGGTCGGCGATGTAGACATTCATGTTGAGGATCAGGTTCGAAACCTTCTGCACCACGATCCACGCCACGCGGTCGGCCTTGAGCTCCTTGCCGTATGCGGCTTCACAACCACCACACGACCCGACCGCCTGCCCATTTGCGATTCTTGTACGTACGTCATCCGTTAACGGCACACCTGCGTAATTTCCCGACGCCGTGAGCGCCGAGGTGAACTGCTTGCCGATCGCCGCTATTCTGTCGCGCTCCG
>JBEVLH010000273.1:0-4775 GCA_040509255.1 Hyphomicrobium sp.
GGCGGCGGCCCCGCGATCATCCCGAACCCTGGCATCTCGATCGCGCCCGACAGCAAACCCCGCCGCCGCCGAGCCGCGTAAACCTCCCTCTCGGCCAAACGCAGCCGAGCCGCGTCGAGAGAGAGAATGACGAAAACAAAATAGGCCGCCTCGAGGCAGCCTTTGAAGTTCAAATTCTTGGCCAACGGCGGTCGACCTTTTGGTCGGCCGGAACAGCGCACGTGAGCCCTTACCGCGAATAGAATTCGACGACCAGGTTCGGTTCCATCTGCACCGGATACGGCACGTCGGAAAGCGCCGGAACCCGCGTCAGCGACGCCGTCATCTTGTTGTGATCGGCATTGACGTAATCCGGCACGTCGCGCTCGGCGCTCTTGATGGCTTCGAGAACCAGAGCAAGCTGCTTCGCCTTCTCCCGCACCTCGATCACGTCGCCGATCTTCAAGCGATAGCTCGGGATCGTCACGCGATGACCGTTGACGGTCACGTGGCCGTGGCTGACGAACTGGCGCGCCGCAAAGACGGTCGGCACAAACTTGGCGCGATAGACGAGCGCGTCAAGACGGCGCTCGAGAAGCCCGATCAGGTGCTCCGACGTCGAGCCCTTCAGACGCGATGCTTCATCGTAGGCGGCGCGGAACTGGCGCTCCGAGATCGAGGCGTAATAACCTTTGAGCTTCTGCTTGGCCTTGAGCTGCTGACCGAAATCCGACAGCTTGCCTGAGCGGCGTTCGCCATGCTGGCCGGGACGGCTCTCGCGGCGATTGAGCGGGCTCTTGGGACGGCCCCAGATGTTCTCGCCGAGACGGCGGTCGATCTTATGTTTGGCGCGAATGCGCTTGGTCATAGTCTAGCACTCCATGAGTTATGGCCCGGCAAAACTGCCGGAACCGTGGAGCGCCCCTCCTCTGACCCCTTCCGGGGGCTGACAGGCATGGACCTTCGACAGTCCCGCCACGGGTGCGCAAAAATCAAACGCGGGCCCAAGAGGCCCGCGTCAGATGGGTGGTTGATAACGATATCGGATGCCGGCGTCAACGGCCCTGAAATACCTATTTCTTTTCGACGGTTGTCTCGCTGACCGACGTCGAGCCGGTCGCAACTGGCGCCCCAGCCGGTGCCGGCGGCTTGCCAGCTGCCGCGAAATTGGGAGGCGGGCTCGCCGCCACGTACGACGCGATCAATTCCTTAACTTTTTCCCGCTGCTCGGCCGAACACGTCTGCGGCGGCTCTTTCTTCTCGTCGACGACAACCTGTTTGTCGCCTTCCTGCTCGACCAGCTTGATGCGTCCCGTCATCAGCATGACGGTCGTCAGGTGAAGCTGGCTGATGTAGACGAGTTGCTGTGGCGTCCATTTCTTCCTGGCTTCTTCCCGACGCATCATGGCCCGGTGATTGAGAACCTGATCATCGCGCAGGTCGCAAATCTGGGCGTGTGCCGAAAGCCGGCCAGCCTTGATGATGTCACGCGCGACCGGAAGCGGAACCTCGACCTCGGCCTTTTTGGTCTTATCGATGACGATAACCGACCCGTCTGGCTTCGAGAACTGTTGCGGAGTGAGTGACCACGCATATTCCATGAACGATTTCACGGCGTGATCGCTGAGATCCTGCGCGCTGGCAGGCGCCGTAGCTCCCCACAGCAGCGCGAGCGCCAGCACGCCCCCAAACACAACCCCCGCCCTCGTGTTCATCCACATCTCCAGTAGAGCCTCTTAGCTTCTTATCTGTTTCGACTGCAAAATTGGATCATCCCGCGACCCATCCACCAGTCGCGTTGCATATTGCCAGTATGCCTTTCCTGTTGGCATCGCTCGGCCCAAAACTTGGCCATATGAAGGCACTTATTGCCCGCCTTTTCGGGCCTTCCCTTTGCCCTGTGCGAGCGTTGCAACTATGCCACGAAGGGTGCGGACTTCTTGCTCCGTCGCATTGAGCCGGGTCAACAGCGTGCGAAGGTTTTGCGACACCACGGTTTTGCGATGGGCCGGATTGAAGAAGCCGTTCGCATCCAGCTCTCGCTCCAAATGCTCAAAGAGTCCAATGAGTTCTTCCTTGGTCGCGGGCCGGTCGCGGCCCAGGTAGAGGCCCTCCGCCAAAGGCTTCTCATAGGTCGTCACCCGCCCCAGGCTGCGCCCCGCGTCCCCCCGCATCCATTCGTAACCCGTAAGCAGCACCGCCTGCGCAAGGTTAAGAGAAGCGAAACGAGAATTGACCGGGATCATGATGAGGGCGTCGGCGTGGGCGACTTCGCTCGTCTCAAGCCCGTTGCGCTCGCGCCCGAACAGCACCCCGCAGCGCTCGCCGCGAGCAATTCGCGTTCGCATTTCCGCGATCGCCTGCTCCGGCGTTAGCACCGGTTTGCGCAAATCCCGTTGTCGAGCCGTGGTGGCCGCCAGCCAGTTGAGATCGCTAATGCTCTCGTCGAGGGTGCCGAACGACCGGGCATCGTCGATGATATAGTTGGCGCCCGACGCAGCAATCCGCGCCTTCTCGTTCGGCCAGCCGTCGCGCGGATTGACGATGCGAAGATCGTCGAGACCGAAGTTTGCGCACGCGCGCGCGACCATGCCGATGTTGTCGGCGAGTTGCGGCTCCATCAGGATGACCGACGGCGTTTCGCCTTCCCCGGCCACCGGTTCGCCCCGCATATGCGCCCTGCGCAAGCCATGCCGCAGCTTGCGTATGACGCGCCGCGCCCAGAACCAGTAGTTTTCGCCTGACCACTGTTTGGCGAGGGATTCCAAGCATGGCGTCGCGACGATTTCAGTCCCTTCGCCCTTCAGCCGAACCCGCCCGTCGCCGACGATCACTTCCTTCTTGCTCAGAATGAATTGATCAAGTGTCTCGATGCCCTGGACCTCCGTGCGCCGTTTGCACCCCGGACACGTCACCTGATCGTTCACGCACCTTAGGCTGGCGCAGTACTGCAGCACCGGCTCGAGCGTCAGCCTCGTGAGACCGGCAATGTCGAGAGCCTCGAGACCCTGATCGATCGAGGCCGAATGACAGGCGTGCACGACCTCAGAGACCCGAGTGTTCTTGTCCCCGAGAACTGGCTCGCCGCCATCGACACGGATGTCCGGCGCCAAGCCGTCCAGCGCTGTCTCAGTCTCGGCGTTCAAACCTGCCTCCGTGCTGGAACTCCTGCAGCGCCGCTCATGTCTTCGGCGCCGACAGCCTAATGCTTTGGTAACGACAGGGTGTCAAACTGACAGTTGCGTCAAGGCCTGGCGCCTACGATCCATCCGGAAACTTAAGACGCCGCAATGGCCCAACCCACGCCAGCTGTCCGCGTCGCTTGGCTTCAAGCCTCGATGCCCGCCTTGACCAGCCGTGTCGACAAACCGTCGGCCCTTGCCCTCTTTTTGATCGCTATCTGGATCCTCGGCATCGCGACCGGCTTTGCCGCGCCACACGGCTGGATCACCACGCACCGCGGGACGCCTGCTGAGGGCGATTACCTCGGCTTCTACGCCGCCGGACAGCTGGCAGACGCCGGCCGACCTGCAAGTGCTTACGATGTCGAGGTCCACGCGGAAGCTGTCAAAGCATTGCGGGACGATCCGAACGGTGGCGATTACCCGTGGTCCTACCCACCGACCTTTCTTTTGATGGCGGCGGCTTTCGCGCTCGTCCCCTTTTACGCCGCGGCGTTGACATGGGGCCTCGGAACACTCGCGCTTTTCACCGCCGCAATCGCGCGCATCAGCGCCACCCGCCGCGATCTGCTGCTGATGCTTGCGACGCCCGCGCCATGGCTCAATCTCTATATCGGCCAGAATGGCGCACTGACTGCGGCTTTGATGGGGTTCGGCCTCGTTCTTTTGCCGGCCCGACCTCTCATAGCCGGGATCGCGATCGGACTCCTCTCCTTCAAGCCCCATATCGGTCTGCTGATTCCGGTGGCCTTGCTCGCAGCCCGTCAGTATCGCGCCTTTGCCGCCGCTGTCCTGACCGTCGCGGTGATGGCCGTCATATCGATCGCTGCATTCGGCGTAGCGCCCTGGGTCGCCTGGCCCGCCCGCCTCGAAAATCTCGCCAGGATGATTCAGACGGCAGCTGAGACGGAAAAAATCCAAAGCCTTTTCGGGCTCGCGCGCGGCCTCGGCATGCCCCCGGATCTTGCCCTCTGGCTGCAGGCCGCATTGACGGCGACACTTGTCGCTTTAATCGGATGGCTCTGGAATCGCCGCGACGTGAGCTTTGATTTGAAAGCCGCGGCACTCGTCGCCGCCGCGACCCTCGCGACCCCATACCAGTACGCCTACGACCTTCCGGTCCTGACGGTCGCCCAGGCCTTCCTGCTACGCTATCTCTCGCCACGCTCACCCTCGAAAGGCGAGGTCTACGCCCTCGTTATCGCGAATGTCCTTGTCTTGGCATTCGCCGCGATGCCTCCCATTCCCCTCGGCGTGTTCGGAACCGCCATCGTCCTCGCAGTGATCTTGCGGCGCGTCCGCAAGGACTCGGCACCCAGCGGATACAATCGCCCCGCTGCCAAAAAATTGAACGGGGCCTGCCTCGCTCCTGAGCTTCGCGCCGGCAACACTTGAAACGATCGTCGATCTGACGCACCACTACGTCGAAGGTTCTCTTCGCAAGTGCGTCATGAGTGATTACGCTCTCCGCACCGGCGTCACGGAACATGATCGGCCGTCCCTAATCCTCCCGCGAGACATCCCATGCAGAAAATCAAGGTTGAAGGCACCGTCGTCGAGCTCGACGGCGACGAGATGACCCGCATCATCTGGAAGCTGATCAAGGACAAGCTC
>JBEVLH010000274.1:0-5615 GCA_040509255.1 Hyphomicrobium sp.
AGCAACTCGGCATATCGGCGGACAAGATCACGGTTGCGGAGCCTGGAACCGATCCGGCGCAACGGGCGACTGGCACGGGCGTGCCGTTGCAGGTCCTGGCCGTCGGCGCCGTGCTGCCGCGAAAGGGCTATGACCTTCTCATCGAGGCGCTGGCGCCGCTCAAGGACATCGATTGGCGGCTGACGATTGCCGGCGCCCTCGACCGTCATCCGCAGGCTGTCGATGCCCTGCAATCCGCCATCGGCAAGCACGGCCTCGACGAGCGCGTGACGCTGGCGGGCAAAGTCGTGCCGGCGACCCTCAACCGCTTTTACGAAAGTGCTGATCTCTTCGTGTCGGCGTCGCTGTTTGAAGGCTATGGGATGGTCTTGGCGGAAGCTATGGCGCGCGGCTTGCCGATCGTGCTGGCTGCCGGGGGCGCTGCGGCCGACACGGCGGGCGACGCGGCGGCGCTTCACGTCGAAGCGGGCAACGTTTCCGAGTTGACCTCGGCGCTGCAGCGTGCGTTGACCGACAAGAAGCTTCGCGACCGGCTCGCCGATGCTTCCTGGGAAGCGGGGCGAACATTACCGACATGGCACGAGACGGCACGGCGGATCGCGGCCGTGATCCTGGGGCTGCGGCCGTGAGCGAATTTTCAGCCGAATGGCTCGACCTGCGGGAGGCGGCGGATGCGCGGGCGCGCAATTCCGATATCGCCAATGCCGTCGCGGCGCGATTTGCGCTCAGGGACGAATTGAGCGTGCTCGATCTCGGTGCGGGAACGGGCGCCAATCTTCGCGCAACGGCTCAAATTCTGCCAGCCCGGCAGACCTGGACACTTGTCGAGCGCGATACGGCTTTGATCGAAGCGGCACGGGTAAAGCTTGTGCGGTGGGCCGAACATCACACGACCGACGGCGACGCACTGGAGCTGGAAAAGGGCGGCCGCAAAATCCGCGTCACCTTCAAGTCTGCCGATCTCGCGCGCGAAATGCAGGCGCTGGTCGATGAAGGTGCGCAACTCGTGACCGCATCGGCGTTCTTTGATTTGACGTCGGAATCCTTCATTCGCGAGTTGTCGAAGGCCATCGTTGCGAAACGCGCGGCCTTCTACGCGACGCTGACCTTCAACGGGTTACAGAAGTGGACGCCGCACCGGCCGTCGGACAATCAAATCAAGGCTGCGTTCCAGCGCCACCAGATGCGTGACAAGGGATTTGGGCCCGCAGCAGGCCCGCTCGCAGCCTCGCATCTCGTCGATCAGTTCCGCATCAATGGCTATATGGCGCTCGAAGGTGAAAGCCCGTGGCGGCTCGAGCGCGGGGATCGCATGCTGATCGATGAACTGGTTCGCGGCAATGCTGTCGTCGCGAGCGAGGATAGCGCCATCGATACCAAGGCCGTTGTTGCGTGGGTCGGCGTCTCGCGCACGGCCGCCTACGTTGGACATACGGACGTGTTCGCCGCGCCCCAATGACGGCGTCTCACACGATGCGTTTGGGGATCATGCGCTCGACGACGCGGTCCTTGCGCAGAAAGCGATGATAGATGGCGGCGCAGATATGAAGCGCGACGAAGGCAATGATCAGGATCGCGCCGGTCTCGTGCCATTCGAAAATCTGCTTTGAAAGTTCCTCGTTCTTGCCAGTGATCGCCGGCAGACGGAAATTGAAAACGTCGAGATAATCGCCGTACGAAATGGCGGTATAGCCGAGAATGGGCACCGCGAGCAGCAGCGCATACAGGCCCCAATGAACGAGATGGCTCACCCCGATGAGCGCGGGCGGCACGGTCGGATCCGGACGCGGAGCTCCGCGCGTCAAGCGGTAGAGCAAACGGAGCGCGACGAGCGCCAGGACGGTCACGCCGATCAGCTTATGCGAGCTATAGAGAAAGCCGGTGAGAGCATCGAAGACGCCTTTGACCGGTTCGCCCTTCTCGTTGACCGATGGCATGTCGTTGCCGCGATACGACATATAGAAGCCGAGGGGCAGCTGAATGAAAATCAACAGCGCGACCAACCAATGAAGGCCGCGCGCCGTCGGCGTGTAGGTCGGGAGATCGTATTTGGGATCTTGGACCATGGCTTTTGCCTCGCCGCTGATGCCTCCGACCACAATCAAGCAGCACGCAGGCGCCGTCAAGAAGAGGCGCGCACTGGGCTTTCCAGGTCCATCTGAATGGTCGGACCCGGACGCTGTTTGGCCATCTATTTTCCCAGATGTCATGGCTTCTTAGCGTGCTATAAGGCCGCCGCCGAACGCTGTGGCCGACGCCCGAGCGTTACCGTTTCTCATTTTCTCGTAGCACCCCGGACATGACACCGAAGCCGCTCGGCCTCATCGCAATCTACACGCGGTCGCTCGGCCTTTTGGCGTCGGAGAAATATCTCGCGATCGGGCTGGCCGCGGCCGGCGTCGTTATTGCGGTGACGCAGCTTGCCGAGCCGATTTTGTTCGGCCGCGTCGTCGATGCGTTGAGCAAGGGCGAGAGCCCGCTCGCCTACATCGGACTTTGGGCTCTGCTCGGACTGTTCGGTGTCATTGCAGGCGTCGTTGTCGGGATCAACGCTGACCGGCTGGCGCATCGCCAGAAGATGGCGCATCTCGCGAGCATCTTCGAGAAAACCATCGCGCTGCCGCAGAGTTCGCACGCGACGCGTGGGTCGGGCGCAACGATCCGAACTATCCTGTCAGGCATGAGCGCTCTGTTCTGGCTGTGGCTCGGCGTCATGCGCGAGCAGCTAGCCGTCGTGTTCGGCATCATCCTGTTGGTGCCGACGGCGTTCGCGATGGACGTCCGGATGGCGGCGATCCTGGTGGCGCTCGCGGGCGCCTATACGCTGATGCACGTCTTCGTGGTGAAGCGGACAGCGGTCGGACAGGCGACGGTCGAAGCGCATGAGACGGCGCTGTCGAGCCGGGTCGTCGACGTCATCGGCAACGTGACCGTGGTGCAGAGCTATGCGCGGCTCAAGGCCGAGGCGGATGCGCTGCGTGGGCTCGCGAACGATCTTCTTACGGCGCAGTACCCGGTGTTGACATGGTGGGGCGTGCTGACCGTCATGCAGCGCTCGGCGGCGACTTTGACGATGGTCGTCATCTTCACGGCGGGCTCCGTTCTGGTCGGACGCGGAGAACTGACGGTCGGCCAGATCGTCAGCTTCGTCGCGTTTGCGACGCTTCTTATTTCTAAACTCGACCAGCTTTCTGGGTTCGCGGTCCGCATCGATCAGCAGGCCCCGACGCTCACAGCGTTGTTCGCGCTCATGGACGAAGCGGGCGCTTCGGGCGACGCGCCGAGCGCCAAGCCGCTGGCGACGGTCGAAGGGGCAGTCGAGTTTGAAAACGTCAACTTCCGCTATAACGAGAGTTCTCAGGGCATCAGCGATCTTTCGTTCGCCGCGAAGCCTGGCGAGACGATCGCATTCGTCGGGCCGACAGGTTCCGGCAAGTCGACGACTATCGGATTGCTGCAACGATTTCTGAAGCCAAAGTCCGGACGAATCCTGGTCGATCATCAGGATATCGCCGGCGTGACGCTGCAGTCGCTCCGAAGCGCCATTGCCGTCGTGTTCCAGGACGCGGGGCTGTTCAATCGGTCGATCGGCGATAACATTCGCATCGGAAAACCCGGCGCGACGGACGCCGAGGTTGAACACGCAAGCCGTTTGGCCGAAGCGCATGACTTCATCATGCGAAAGCCGGGCGGATACGATTTCCTTATCGGAGAGCGAGGCGCTTCGCTTTCGGGCGGCGAGCGTCAACGCATCGCCATCGCGCGCGCCATTTTGAAGGATGCGCCGATCCTCATTCTCGACGAGGCAACGAGCGCGCTCGATTCCGAGACCGAAGCCAAGATAAAGCGGGCGCTTGATACGCTGCGAGCCGGACGTACGACGTTCGTGATCGCGCATCGGCTTTCGACGGTTGCCGACGCTGACCAGATCTTCGTGCTGGATCAGGGCAAGGTTGTCGAGCACGGCCAGTTCGTTGAGCTTTCGGAGCGGGGCGGCCTGTTCTCGCGCCTCGTCGCCGAGGGCGGCTTCACCGTGCCGAAGACGACGGAAAAGCCGCGCGAGCGGGTGGGCTGACCGCCCGCTCGCCTCATACTCCCTAGGAAAAGGGGATTTCAGAGCTTGTGGGCCATGCGCGCGCGCTTGGTGTCGAGATAGCGCTGGTTGAACTTGTTGGGCGCGGCGACCAATGGGATGCGCTCGGCGACGCGGATGCCGTGTGACTTGAGCGCCTGCTCTTTGGCCGGGTTGTTCGAGAGAAGCCTGATCTCGGGCATGCCGAGATCGCAGAGCACACGGGCTGTCAGGCCGTAATCGCGGCTGTCGATCGGGGCGCCGACCTCGATATTCGCTTCAATGGTATCCAAACCCTGATCCTGGAGCGCGTAGGCCTGGATCTTCTTGAAGAGGCCGATGCCGCGGCCCTCATGATAGGGCACGTAGACGATGGCGCCATAAGGCACCTCGGTGATGACCTTCAACGCCGACTGGAGTTGCTGATAGCAATCGCATCGCAGCGAGTGGAAGATATCGCCGGTGACGCAGCCGGAATGCACCCGCACGACCGGAACCGGCGTCGAGCCGTTGACCGCCGTCGGATCGCGATGCACGAGCGCCAGGATCTGCTCTTCCTCGCTATCGCCCCGATAGGCGTGCGCCTCGAGCAATAGCTCCTTGCCCTGAAAGTCGATGGGAAGAATGGTCTCGACCGACCAATCAGCTGGCAGTTTCACGGACGTCAAGGCACCCGACTTCATCGTTAAATCGCTCCGGGATCTCGAAAGGCATATGCCTCATTTGCAGTGGGAACGCAAAGTCTCGTACCTCACCGCCCTTTCGAATGTTCCGCAGGGAACAGCGAGGCGCAATGAAATCCGCTGGCAGATCTAAATGGGCATGCCTTTGGGGAAGATTTAGGACGTCAGGATGACGCGGGCTCTTTCGGCAAGATCGGACTAAGGCCTGAAGTAGCGGTTAACCGCGCGTCAACCGAGCGAGTTCGATTTTCGGGCAACGGTCCATGACGACGGTCAACCCCGCCGCCCTGGCCTCGGCTGCGGCCTCTTCGTTGATGACGCCGAGCTGCATCCAGATCACGCGAACACCCAGCCGGTCTTTTTCTGCAATCGCGTCGCGGACTACGTCGCGAGCCGCGTCAGAGGCGCGGAAAACGTCGACCACGTCGGCCGGCGCCGGTACATCCGCAAGGGTGGCGTAGACCGGCTGGTCGTGAATGGTCTTGCCTGCGATGCCCGGGTTGACCGGCTTTACGATGTAGCCCCTATCGATGAGAAAGCGCATGACACCATTGCTCGGGCGATCGGGCTTAGGGGACGCTCCGACGACGGCGAACGTCTTGGCGCTGTCCAGAATTCGGCGCACGTCGGCATCGGTCAAGCCATCGATGGTCAATCAGTTGTCCTTCCATTCGCGCTTCGCTTTTCTAGAAACGCGCAGATGCTCGCGCCCGTAAGCGGTCGGCGGGGCGTCGGCCGGGCATAAAGGCCCCGCGTCTCACCCTTTCAGCATCGCGACGATGACGCCACCGCTATTGCAGCGCCTTCTCGATTTCGGCGCGATGCGCTTTCACGATGTCGACGTTTTCCTTGTACTGAAG
>JBEVLH010000275.1:0-5206 GCA_040509255.1 Hyphomicrobium sp.
TCCTCCAGAGCGGCAATACGCTTGGAGAGTGGGGGCTGGCTCATGTGCAGTTGCCGCGCGGCGCGCCCAAAATGCAGGTTTTCGGCGACGGCAACGAAATATCTAAGGTGCCGTATCTCCATCAAACTATCTCTGGTGCCACGTTTCCCCGCCGACATAATACCAAAGCGGAATGAGTTGCTCCAGAAGATGTATTGGACGGCGGCACGCGACAGACGGAAAAGCGACAGAGGGAGAGCATATCATGAAGATTGGAATTCCTTATCATCGAGTGGCTATAACCGGCGCGCTCTGTGTAGGTAGTGTCTGTATCTTCATTTTACCGCAGGTAGTAAATGCGGTACCAAATGACCTTTTTTCTGACATGAAGCGTGCCGGCGGCGCAAGAATCGCGATCGCCTCTGTGCCGCCATACGCGTATCTGCAGCCAAACGGGACCCCGCAGGGCTATCTGATCGACGTCTCAAGCGCCGTCGCACAGGCGTACGGGGTCCCCAAGCTCACGGCGACCGTCACCACCTGGGACGCGATGATCCCCGGCCTTCAGGCGCGCCAATTCGATTTTGTTCCGGCGGGCCTCAACATCACTTCCGAACGCTGCAAGGTGGTTCTATTCACAGCCCCTGTAACCGTTCAGCACGACGCCCTGTATGTGATGCGGGGCAATCCGAGGCGCCTGTCCGGCTACGCTTCTGCCGCAAGCTCGTCTGAGGTGAAGATGGCTGTACTGGCCGGGTCGACGCAGGAGGCCTTTGCCCGCAAGCAGGGCGTCAATGAAAACCAACTCGTCATGGTGCCCGATACCCAGGCAGGAATCGCCGCCGTCACTGGCGGCAGAGCGGACGCCTTCGCCATTGGTCAATTCAGTATTCCCAATCCGGATCAGAAGGGGGTCGAGATCGTGGTTGACGCAGCGTCGCCGCTTTCGGGCATTGGGATCGCATTTCGAAAAGAGGATCAACAGGCTCGGCAAGCCTTCAACGAAAAGCTCGACGAAATGCGCTTGAACGGAACACTCGAGCAGCTCTACGCGAAAAAGTATGGCTTCACGAATTGGGACGTCTTGGCGAAGGCCACAAAGGCATCCGACGTCGCCTCCGGGTGTGAATGATGACGGCAGTGTTCGAGTATTTTCCGGCAATCCTGGACGGTCTGTTGACAACCGCAATTGTCGCACTTCTCAGCATTATCGGTGCCGCGATCGTTTCGGTGCTGCTTGGCGTCCTTCGTAACTCCGGGCAGATGCACGTGCGGGCTGCGGCCGGTGGTGCCGTCGAACTTCTTCGCGGCGCTTCGGCTCTAGTCTACCTGTTTTGGGCTTACTACGCCCTTCCGGCGCTCGTTCCGGAACTACCTCGGTTCGATCCCTTCATCGCCTCGATCGCTGTGCTCTCTCTGGTTGGCGGCGCATACGGTTCGGAGATCGTCAGGGGAGGGCTTCAGGCGGTTCCACGGGGGCAGTCCGACGCCTGCCGGGCCCTCGGCCTGCGGCCGCACCAGGCGCTGATCCGAGTGATCCTGCCGCAAGCGTTGTCTCAGATTGTTCCTGGCTTTGCGAGCCTCGCTGTCGACTTGGTCAAATGGACCTCGATTGTGAGCTTTGTTGGCGTGCAGGACGTCCTCTATGTCGCCAACTCCGTAAGAAGCATTACTTATGAGACGACAGCGGTTTTTCTGATCGTGGCGGCCCTATATTGGGTGCTTTGCCTGCTTGTCAGCCTCACCTTCCTTGCCATCGAACGAACTCTTCCACTCAATCGAGCGCTGCGAGCCAGCCGCCGGCCGACCGAGTTGCCATTAAAAGGCCGTCCGCTGTCAGCCCAACCCTTGGTGCTGCAGGAATGAGTTGGGATTGGTCATATGCCGCCCAAATACTGCCTGACCTGCTTTGGGGCGTTTGGGTTACCGTTGTCGTCACGACAGCTTGTTCAGCAATCGCGCTCACTGGCGGCCTCGCTATCGCAGTGATTGGCAGCACCTGTGGCCCTGCCGGCCGGCTCTGCGTGCGCGTCATGATCGAGCTGTTTCGGGGCGTTCCTATCCTGGTCCTGCTCTATTTTGGCTTCTATGCGCTGCCACAGATCGGCGTGACCCTGGCTCCAGCCGCCATCGGCATCCTTGTACTCGGCGTCGTGTATGCCGCGTACTGCTCGGAGGTCTATCGCGGTGCACTGATGACCATTCCACCGGGCATCCATGATGCCTGCGTCGCGCTTAGCCTGCCAACAAGAGTCATCTGGTTGAGGGTGTTGCTGCCCCTCGCGATACAAAAGAGTATGCCCGCACTGATCAACTACGTCCTGGTTCTCTATCGCCAGTCTGCCTTCTTGTTTGCCATTGGCGTCCCCGTTCTTCTGGCGAGAGCCCAGATCGCTGGCTATCAGAGCTTCCGCTATCTTGAGCCTTACACCCTCGCAGGCTTGCTCTATCTGCTCATGAATCTGCCGTTTGTGTATCTCTTGCACCGCTACAGGATGACTAATGCGGGAGCCCATGCGTAGCAACGTGTCTGCACCGTCAGCCGTCGAGCCTGCCGCGAAAGAGTCTGACGGCGTGCGAATGCCAGGCGCCGGACCAGCTCAATCTCCAACACCCGCAATTCGCTTCACCAGGGTTTCGAAGGCGTTCGGTTCGAGCCAGATCTTGACCGAACTCGACCTTGACGTCTTGCCCGGAGAGAAGGTCACTCTTATCGGTCCCAGCGGCTCCGGGAAAACCACCGTCCTTCGTCTGGCGATGACGCTTGAGAGACCCACCTCCGGCGACATACGGCTGTTCGGAGAAAGCATCATCCACAATGACGAAGGCTTGCCGCGCTCGTCACGCGATGAAGCGCGGATCCGCAGTTGTTGTGGGATGGTGTTCCAGCAATTCAACCTCTTCCCGCATATGACTGTGCTGGAAAATCTGGTGCTGGCTCCCCGAACTGTCCTCAAGCTCGACAAGGAGGAGAGCAGAGAATTGGCGATGGAGCATTTGCGCCTTGTCGGACTTTCGCAAAAGGCAAGCTCCTATCCGGGACAACTTTCAGGCGGACAGCAGCAGCGGATCGCGATCGCGCGCGCGCTCGCGTTGCGTCCGCAGATTCTCCTTTTGGATGAGATCACCTCCTCTCTGGATCCCGAGCTTGCAGGAGAGGTGCTCGAAGTTATCCGCAACGTTGCGCACGTCACCCAGATAACGCTTCTCATCGTCACGCACGAGATGAGGTTCGCGCGCGAGGTATCTGATCGAGTCGCAATGTTCGACGGCGGTCGCATCGTCGAGCAAGGTTCGCCGGATGAGATATTCGGAAATCCACGGTCTGAGCGAACGAAGGCTTTTCTGCAATCCGTTCTCAATCACTAGGAGGTTCTCTGTGGGCCAGGTTACATTGCGCATGGAAGGGAATATCGCTGTCATCACCGTAGCGAGTCCCGGACGACTTAACGCATTCACCCGCGCGATGCGCGCCGATATCGGCCGCATTCTCGCGGAAATTCAGGGAGACCCACGGTCCGCCGCTGCGGTCGTTACCGGTGCAGGCGACGCATTCTGCTCGGGGCAGGACCTCAACGAGGCCAGGAAATGGGACAAGACCACGCCCTGGGTGGAGGAGTTTGAATCATTTGCGCGAGCCATTCTGAGTTTCCGCAAGCCACTCGTCGCCGCGGTCAACGGCGTTGCCGCGGGAGGAGGCTTTCAGATGGCGCTCCTTTGCGACAGCCGGATCGGGCATTCGGAAGTTTCGATGGGGCAGCCCGAGGTGAAGCGGGACTTGGCATCGATAACCGGCACATGGCTTCTTCGTAGAAGCATCGGCGACCTGCGAGCGCGGGAAATCGTCCTGACTGGTCGCTTGATGGACGCAGACGAACTCGTCCGCCTCGGGATCCTCGACGCGATCGTTCCCCGTGAAAAGGTTCTCGAATGCGCTTTGCAAAAATGCCGAGCGCTCGCTGCGAACCCGCCGGACAGTTTCGCGCGGACGAAGACCTGGCTGTACGAGAGCATCTCGGATGAAATCAGCTGGGTCTTCAAAGACGCAAGCCGGCTTCACGGCCAAGGATTTGCGTCGGGAGTGTCCCAAGCAGGCGCTGCGGGATTTCTGCGGCTTGCCGGCAATCTGGTTTGAGGAGAAACAGGTGTCGACGATTTCAAGCTCACCGTGGCGCCGATATCGGAGCATTCCGAGATGGCCCGTGCCGGCGTTCTACAACGTCGCAGATGATGCATGCGACCGGCATCCGCACGACAAGCTCGCCATGGTCTGGGACGACGACCAGGGCGCGCACCGCAACGTCCATTGGGGGGAGCTGCAGGATCTTTCGAGCAGAATCGCAAACGCACTGACGTCGATGAACGTGACTGCGGGCGATCGGGTCGTGGCCGTGCTCAGCCAGAGTCCCGAGGCTGCCGCGGCGTTCCTCGCGGTATTGCGCACCGGCGCGACGCTCGTCACCATCAGCGAGCTTCTGGCCGATCGGCAGATTCACGGCCGGATCGCAGAGGTCGAACCGAAGGTGCTAATAACGGAATCCCGGATCGCTGACCGATTCGATAATGTTGATGGCGTAAGCAGGCTCTTGCTTGATCGATTTGACGGCTCGAAATACAGCTCAAGCTTTACGACGGTGCGGACGTCCGCGGACTCGCCGGCCTTCATCGCCTTCACGTCCGGCACGACCGGAGCAGCAAAGGGCGTGATACTTCCGCATCGCACTATGCTAGCCGGTGACGAACTGTCTTTCGTGCAGGATCTGCGCGACGGCGAACTCTTTTATGGTATCGGGGACTGGAGCTGGTGGGTTCGGAAGATCCTCGGGCCGTGGCAGCATGGTGCAGTCAATCTTGCCTACAAATACGATCGTTATGATCCTGAGAGGCTGCTCCACACCCTTGCGCGCCACGGAGTTACAAACGCTTTCATCAATGCGACGGCCATTCGTCTCATGATGAGCGACAGAAATATTGGCCGCAAAATTCCGCAGCGGTTTCGCGTGGTGAGCACATCGAACGAACCGCTGGGCGTCGAAGGGTTCGAGTGGTTTCGGGAGCAGTTCAACACACCTCCGTTGGACTTCTACGGATGCACAGAGGTCGGGATCATGACCGGCGCATCGCCACACCTGCCGGTGAAAGCCGGATCGATGGGTACTCCTATCCCAGGATGGCATGTTCGATTGCTCGACGAACAGGAACGCGAGGTTCCCCCAGGGACGCCCGG
>JBEVLH010000276.1:0-5120 GCA_040509255.1 Hyphomicrobium sp.
ATTGTGGCCGATGGCAAGTTGCGTCCGATCCGACATCATAGGCTCCATCGTTGTTTCGGCGAGGGGTACGCGATCGCATCGGCGCCCCGGATTTATTCTCCCTGTTTACCAGATTCGCACCGCCAACGTGGCAGGGACGAGGCGCATCGAGATGCAAGGCTTATGTCTGGCGCGAGCTTTTCGAGCCGATCCGGGGCAGTCTGGGGCTGGTCGAGGGCCTGGATTTGACCTGGGGCGGACCCATTTTACCATCTTACGACGATAATTAGCGGGTCGATCACTAGTCTTCCCAAGTCTCAGTCAGGTTCTTACATCTGTTAGTATATTGAATTGAGGGCCGGCGGAAACTCCGTCAGCAAGATGAAGGAAAAAGGGCGTCACATGAAATTCCTGGTTCAGGCCGTCCTTGCGATCTCACCACTCGCGCTCTTCACCACAGTCGCGAAAGCCGACACGATTTTCGACGTGGAGCACGCACGGGCAAATTACCGGGCGGGGCTCACCAGCGAATACGATGCTGAACTGCTGAGGCGATGGGGCCGTCCGAGCGGCTACTACCCGCAGTACGAACCTCCGCCGCCGCGCCGGATCGACCTTCGGCGGCCGTGGCGTGAACGCCGCTAGGCCTGTCGAGCGGCCGTGAACAATAGCTCAAGGCCGCCGACGGCTGGATCGTGTCCTTACTGACGAGGCTGTTCTTTTCGCGTGCCACGCACTTTTCTCAGCGCGCGGAACCAGAAAAAGAAATAGACGGCAACGAAGACGAAAAACGGCGTGCCGACAACGATTGCAAGCGTGTCGGGATCGGTGGGCGAAAAGTATCCCAATCGCACCGCCAACTTAATTAGGGTGCCGGCTGACAGCACCGCAAGCATGACGTTGCCGACTGGCCCAAGGCGGGGCTCGGCGATGTAATACTTGCCTAGCCAGCTGTTCTCAGGGGGCTTCGAGCCGGTCAGCAAGGCATACACCGCAAGCGACAGCAGGCCAAACGCCGTCACATAGGTCAGGACTTCGAAATTGCCGATCATGATGGTCTCCTTCGCCAGCGGAATTCGGGCTGCCACCGCGCCGATGTATGCGAAGCGTGCGTGATCGCCTGTTCCGTGGGGAATAAGTCGAAGGATCCGAGGCTGACTTTGCGGGCCCTAAACCCGCTTTTGGAACGCCATCGCTGCGGCAGGAGCGCGAACTTTGCCTTCGTGGATGAAATAAACGAAGACGTCGCGCGGCTTCAGTGCCGGTTTGTTGTCGGCGTCGCTCGTCGGAAGATCATCCGGCGTTCCACCAGTCGCCCAGACCTTGGAGCGCGCAGCCCACGTGTCGAGGGCTTTGGGTTTGTAGGCGGTCGGCACCGAATCTTCGCCCGTCTGCAGGCGCGCGTAGACGAAGTCGCTTGTGACGTCGGCGATGGCCGGGTAGGTCGCGTGATCAGCGAAGACGATGGCAATCGACGACTTTCGCGCGAGCGCGACGAACGAGGCAGTGCAGAATGACGGGTGACGCACCTCCACGGCATGTCTCAGACCAAGCTTCCCGACTTTATGTGGGAGGAGATCGATGAAGGCGCCAAAGTCCGCTTCGTCGAATTTCTTTGTCGGAGCAAATTGCCAAAGCAGAGGGCCGAGCTTTTCGCCGAGCTCGGCGACGCCGGAATCGATGAAGCGGGCGATGGAGTCGCCAGCCTCCGCCAAAACGCGCCTGTTCGTGGCGTAGCGCGGACCCTTAAGTGCAAAAACAAAGCCGTCGGGGGTATCTTTTGCCCAGCTCGCGTAGGTCGAGGGCTTCTGCGTGCGATAATACGTGCCGTTGATCTCAATCGTGGCAAGATGACGGCTCGCGTAATGCAATTCTTTGGCGTGCGCGAGGCCCTCGGGATAGAAAACGCCCCGCCAAGGCTCGAACGTCCAGCCCCCGATTCCGGCGCGGATCGTGCCGCTCTTGGCCGCTTCAGGTTTTCGCGCCATGCCTATCTTCCGGAGTGTTGGCGAGGAGAAGTCATCCAGTTCAGCGAATCGCCATAATTCTGGGGAAAGTCTCGTTTTTCCCGCGACCTCGGGGCGCATGCACGAATAATCGCGGGTACGGCATCTCGGCGTTGTTCTGCCGATCATTTATCATTGTTGGCAGCGCTTGGGGCAAGCGTTGTAAATCTCATGCCGTTGGGATCTAGCTTAGGCACATGACTGCCGAGAACGTGGGGCACACGGCTGGTCTTTCTGTTGCGGGTTTCGCGCGTTGGGGCGCGGGGCCGTCGAAGCGTGAGCGGAATTTCTATATAGCGTTGGCGTGCGCGGTCATTTTGCATGCCTCGTTCTTCATCAATGCGGCTCAGAACGGCGGAGCGCAGCGGCTTGGGGCCGAGAAGGGCGCCGACGATGCCATCAGCGTCTCGTTGGTGACTGAGCAGGATCTTCAAAGTCGCGCGACTGTCGCCGATCAAGCCTCGCCGCCCCCAGGTCCGGTCGCGCCGACGCAGGAAAAGCAACAGGCCAAGCCGCAACCGCAGAAGCCTCAGGAAAAGCAGCAGCCCACGCCGCCGCCCGAGCAGGCGAAGCAAGAACCACAGCCTCCGCAGCCGCAGCAGCCGCCGCCTGAGCCGCAGGCTCAGGATACCCCTCAGCCGCCCGACACACAGCCGGATCTGCCGCAGGACGCGGACCCCGCGAAGCCGGAGCCCGAACCCGTCACAAAGCAGGAGGACGCAGCGCCTGACAGCAAGGCTCCCGATCTCTTCTCGCTCGACGATCAAGATCCGTCGAAGATGCAGAGCGATAACGAGCCGAAGGCCAAACCAAAGCCGAAGCAAGAGCCGAAACACGAAACCAAAAAGCCGAGCACAAGCAAGTCGGCGAAAAAGTCGTCAAAAGCTCAGAAGGAACTGGCGGCGCTGGATCTCTCGACGCAGGCTCTTTCCCCGAGTTTCAGTGGCGGCGGGGGGGCGGCGGCATTTCAGCGGCCTCCCGGCATCACGCGGTCCGGGCTGAATGATGCGTTTGCTCGCGCGGTCATTCGCGCTTTGCAGCAGACGATGCCTCAGCTAGCGAATACGCTGGGCCGGGTGACAGTGAGGATTTTTCTTTCCGATAGCGGCAACGTCATCGATGTGAAATTGCTCGCGGGGTCCAAAGACCCTTCGCTCAATCAGGATGTCGTCTTTGCGGCCAAGCAGACGAGCTATCCGATTCCGCCGGCAGGTTCCAACGTCGCCGATCGTACGTTTATGGTGACGTACATCTACGATTGATCGGGCGACGCGGGGGGATCAGCCCAACGATAGCCCCGACGAAATCAATTCTCCGGCGTGAGTGGCCGAGGAAACGACCAAGCCGACAATCGTCAGGATGAGAAGGGCGATAAAGAAGGTTGCGTCGGACTTTTCGCTCATGGGCGCTCCAAAAAGTACATCAAAGCGGCAGAACGTCTGCCGTTCGATCTGTCTTGGGCGCGATCCCGAAAAGTTTCTTCTGACGTTAGGTTGAGCCTAAGTTCGACTCAGTCCCGATCTCAATAGCCAAAGTGAAGCAGCGGCGCCGACACCTGTTGAGAGTGGCCGCGCCGCTGCACGATCCCTGAAATTTTGACGAACTCTCTACTGCTGGGGAACGGTCTGAGTTGAAGCCGAATCCCCGCCGAGTTTCATCGGCGTATATTCCGGCGTTTCCCGACGGCACGCACCGAGCGCAAGCGCGGCAATACATAATCCAAGCGCGGCGACTTTCATGGTCTTCTCCCACTGTGGACGATTGCGATCGTCAGATCTTCGTTGAGTACGGCGCAGTAACGTCCGAACCGTTAAGCTTGTTCCCGCTGCGTTGGGTTAGCAATCGGAGCAGGTCGCGGCCTTTTTCAAAAGGAGGATATTGAAATGATGTTTGCTCGATGTTTCCGAGCCGGGACGCGCGCCCTTGCCCTTGTTGGGGTAGTTCTCACGCCGGCCATCGCGGTCGCGGCGGACGAATCAGCCGGGTCAGTGGAAGAGCTGCTAAAATCAGGTTGGCAGGTTGCCGGCTATGCGAGCAACTTCGACAACCGCTCGACCTTCATTCTATTCAAGAATCCGAACGAAACATATCTCGTCCAGTGCCTGACCGGATACGACGTTACGCGAAGTCCGCGGGTATTTCACAATTGCTATCGATTGCGATGACCGATACTTCCACCGTTTTATGGGGGAGGTCGGGCTACAAACGTGAGAGCGACAGCGCAGCGCGCCGCATGGATCATTGTCGGCTTGCTGTGGGTGGTTGCCTTGATCAACTACCTGGACCGGCAGCTTGTCGTCACGATGCCGGGACCGATCAAAGCCGATCTCGGGATCGGTGATCAAAAGTTCGGGCTGCTGTCCTCGGTCTTTCTTTGGATTTATGGAATTTGTTCGCCGATTGCCGGCTATCTCGCTGATCGCATTGGCAAGCGGCGAGTCATTCTGGCGAGCCTCGTCGTTTGGTCGGCGGCGACATTCGCGAGCGGCCTTGCGACGTCATTCGGCGCGATGCTTGCGGCACGCGCTACGCTCGGCGTAAGCGAGGCTTTTTATATGCCTGCCGCCGTTTCGTTGATCGTGGAGTATCATCGCGGCCCAACGCGCAGCCGGGCGACGGGACTGCATTTGAGCGGCGTCTATGCCGGCTCAGTGCTCGGCGGACTGGGCGGCGCGCTGGCCGAATTCTACGGCTGGCGAGAGGTCTTCCTCGTGATTGGTGGTCTGGGCGTCGCTTATGCAGTCGTGCTGGCCATGCTTTTCCCGCCGCCGCCCGCTGATCATGCCGACGCGGGCTTGGACGACGTCGCCCCGTCGTCAGTCAACGCCAATGCCTTCACGACATTGCTGTCGACGCGCGGGTTCCAGCTTCTGCTGGCGATGAATTTGCTCAATGGCGCCGCCTACTGGCCGGTGCGCAATTGGCTTGCAGAGTTTTTCCGGGGCGAAATCGGTCTCAGTCCGGCATGGGCCGGGGTCTACGGGCCGATGGTCTTCAATGGTGCGGCTTTCGTCGGCATGCTGATCGGGAGCACGCTTTCGGACTGGTGGGCTGTTCGAAATCCTCGGGCCCGATCGCTGGTGCCAGCTATAGGCTTTCTGGTCGCCGGCCCCTGCCTGTTGTCGATGGGTGCTG
>JBEVLH010000277.1:0-6945 GCA_040509255.1 Hyphomicrobium sp.
GACGATGTCATGGCGCGCGCCGAGTTCTGTGACGATTGCGCGACCGATCGTTCCCGGTGCGCCGATGACGACGATTTTCATCCGTGAGCCTCGATGTTGAAGTTTGACTAGCTTGTCTTCAGGTCTGCTAACGCAAGCCCGAGACGGTCTTGCCGAACAGACCCTCAAGGCCTCTTGGCTGCGATCGCCAGTAGGGCGGCGGCGCATCGACGGTCGCGCCCAGTTCCGCGGCCACATTCCATGGCCAACGCGGATCATATAGGAAGGCGCGGTGTTTGGAACTCGTCGGAAAACGGCGGAGCGAGAATCATAGCTCTCGCCGGAATGGCTTGATCGCCGGACCGGCGAGCTATAGATCGTCACCCCTGCTGAATTGAGCGACGTTGCGGGCCGGCATTGGCCGCGCGACGACATTTGTGGAATGGATTTTTGCCGATATCGTCGCGAACCTTTGAGCCGGCCGTTCCACCGATCCTGGCACACGCCGGTCCGCTCATGGCAAATTACGACGTGATCTTCTGTGACGTGTGGGGCGTCGTTCATAACGGCGTCACCGCGTTCGAGGACGCCTGCCGGGCGCTTGATAGATTCCGCCGCAAGGGCGGCACCGTCATCCTGGTCTCGAACGCACCGGTGCCGAAGCAGCGGGTCGCGGACATGCTCGAGTCACGGCACGTGCCGCGAACAGCGTGGGACGATATCGTGTCGTCGGGAGATCTCGCGCTCCGCCATGTCGAGGCACGAAACTTCGAACGGCTGTATTGCATCGGACCACAGGATCGCGATCAGGCTCTGTTTTCTGCACTACGCGGCAAGTCGGTGGCGCTCGACGAGGCCGAAGCGATCCTCTGCACGGGCCTTAACGACGACAGGCATGAAACGCCCGAGACGTACCGCAGCATTCTCGAGCGGGCTTTGGAGCGACGCGTGCCGTTCGTGTGCGCAAATCCCGATCTCATCGTCGATGTCGGCGGCACGCTGCTCTACTGCGCGGGTGCGATCGCCGACCTCTATACCCACATGGGCGGCGAGGTTTACTGGGCGGGAAAGCCCTACCTCAGCGCCTACGAAACGGCGCATGCCGTTGCCGAAGCCCTGCGCGACGGCAATGTCGATAAAGCCCGGATCCTCGTCATCGGCGACGCTTTGCGCACGGACATCAAGGGCGCACAGAATTACGGCTGCGACGCGCTTTTCATAGCATCCGGCATCCATCGCCACGAGACGGTCAACGGCATCGATCTGTCGGCGACGAAACTCGCCGATCTTTTCGGGCCGGGCGCGCCGCCTGCGATGGGGGCGATGCTGGAACTTGCTTGGTAGCTAACGCGCCGGCAGTGCCTTGATCGGCTTCGTCGACACTTCCGGCGGTAACTCGCTCTTTGGCCGCTTCGGTGCCGGGCCGTCCGAGAAGCTGTTGAAGACGACGTCCGGCGAGGTCGTGTTGTGCTGAGAGGGCGTCAGCCGGCCGATCCAGATATCGGTGGCGCGAGCGCGATCGAACTTCATCACGTTCTCTTCGCGCCAGCCGTGCGCACCCTGCTCGCGGACCGCGATGCGCGCCGTATCATTGTTGAATTCGGTGACGTACATCGAGCGCAGCATCGCGAACGGACTACCGCTGACGCCCTTATCGAAGCCGACATCGAGGGCGATGCGATTGGAATCGACGTTGGCGATCTTCACGGTCGCCGACCCTCCCCGCTCGAAGTTCAAAGTGAACTGGAGCTTATCGGGATCGAAGACGGCTTCCTTGATCTTGACGAGAGGCCGGCCGTCTTTCTCGATGGGACCGATGAGAAACGATGAGCCATAGGCCGTGACCTCCATGTTGGGAGGCGTCATCGGCCGCGGACGCCAGTAGCCGTCCTGGGGATAGAGCACGAGGACTTCGTCGGCGCGACCGGCCTTCAACACCCAGACCTGAAGCATGTGGATGTCGCTATAGACCTTGTCCCCGATGCGCACGGTCGCCGTCGCCGGCCGCCAGAACGAGGGATAGGTATATCCGACGAGCCACAGATCCGGCTCTCCGACGAGCGTGATTTTCTTCGGCTCTGCTGCCGCCTTGAAGACTGGATCGCTTGACATATCGCAGGCCGTCCAGTCCGGCTCGATATTAGCGCGCATGGATGATGACAGATAAACCGGATGGGCCGCCTCGATGCGGAACGAGCGCACGTCCTTGTCCGAAAACGCGACCGCAACGTTGTCCTTCTCAGCGCATAGCACAGGTTCGCTTTGGTTTTCGACATCGACGGCGAGGCCATCGAGCGAGGCCGCCTGCGCATACCCAAGCGGGGCCGCGAGCGAAATCAGCATCACAACAAGCAAGCGAACGTACGACGGCATTCGATACTCCGATTTCAGGGTTCTGCTATTTATGGATCGAGGATGGCATAGACGTCGCCGGAATTCGCATCATGCGGCAGATTGCTCAGATAGTCCGCCATCTCCGCATCCGTGAGCCAACGATCGAAGGACAGCGTCTGGCTTTCTCCCAGCGCCAGGTTGTACCGATAGACGCCGAACGACGACAGTCGATCAAAGCATACCATCGCGACATCGCGGGCAATGGTCGTGAACTCGAACGACAGGGCCTTGATCGGTTGCGACAGGCCGCGCAAGACGGCGTCCTCGTAGCCCTCGACGTCGATTTTTATGAAGGCCGGGACGCCGTAGCGCGCGATGAGGCCATCCAGCGTCACGATTTCTATCGGCATCTGATCGTCCCAAATCTGTCCTTCCCAACCCGGCGCGCCTTCGGCTTGTTGGACAAAATCTTGCGACAAAGTCGAGACGGTCGGATTGGCGGTGTTGACAAGCAGGTCGCGCAGGCCCGCTTCGGCGCCGACCGCCCGATCGACAATTTCAACGAGCGGATCGCGACCGTGGATGTGATGGAGCGCGGAGAACAGCAGCGGTTGCGGTTCGACCGCAATCACCCGTGCGCCGAGTCTGCGGAAGGACGACACACGATCGCCGACGTGGGCGCCGATATCGAACACCAGCGATCCGGGCTCGACGAAGTGGCGATAGAGATCATCCATCGCCGCGCGCGGAACGTCGCGGCCGAGATAGATCCGCAACGACCGAAAGACACCCTGCAACGCGTGCGAGACCATGGATTAGGTTCCCGCCCCGACTTCAAGGATCTCTGCGGGCGGCGCGAAATCTTCCGGGATGCCGGCGATGCCATGGTCGCGCAACGCACGGCCGACAGTGGGGCTTGCTGTGATGACGGCAAACGGAACGGCGAGCAGGTATCCTGCCGTCAGCGGCAGGCTCCAAAGCAGGGCAGCGGGTGAAATGGCGGCGAGCGCCGCGAATAATACCGAGCCGAACAGAAGTTGTGGCCAGAGCGCTTCCAAAGCGACGCGCCATGAGAGCCCGGCGCTATCGCGGCGCTGGCTGCTCCAGCTGATCGACGTACCCAAAAGATGCGCAAGCATGACAATCGAAGTCCGAATGGTGGCGATGGCGCCGAGCAGGAGAGAAAATATAATCTCCATAGCGGCGCTCAGCGAAAACCGTGCCGCACCACCAAAGCGCCGGACCTCGCCTGGTGTCAGGATCGCATCTACGATGCCGGCGAGTTTCGGCGCGAGATGCATCAGAAGCAGCGCCACATACAGCATCTCGATCCCGTGCCATGGAAACGCGACGGCATTTTGAGCGTGGAGGAGCATCAACGGTGACAGGGTCGCGAACAACGCCCAAGCGGGAACGCCGAGGAACATCAAGATGGCCCAGAGAAGCTGAAACCGACTGACGGGCTTCAGGCCTTTCAATCCGAGCAAGCGAACGTACTGGAGGTTGCCCTGGCACCAGCGGGCATCGCGGCGCATGAATTCGAGCAAGTCCGGCGGATTGTCTTCATAAGAGCCGGTCTCGACCGGCAGGACGCGGACTTCGTAACCGCCCCGCCGCATCAACACGGCTTCGATCTGGTCGTGCGAAAGGATCTGCTCGGATCCCAACAGGCCTTCGAGGCTGCAATGCTCGACGAAGGGCTTGATGCGCACAACGGCGTTGTGGCCCCAGAACGGTCCGCAGTCTCCGACCCACCATGACTGACCCATCGTGTAGGTGCGCATGCCGAGACGCATACCGAATTGGAAGATGCGAGCGAAGGCCGACGACGAGGGCGTTCCGACGACGAGGCTCTGAAGGATACCGATGCGCGGATACTTCTGCATGATGCGCACGAGATCGACCACGGCGTCGCCGGTCATCAGGCTGTCGGCATCGAGCGTGAGCATCAATTCGTAGCCGGCGCCCCAGCCAAGCGCGAAGTCGCGAACGTTGCCGGCCTTGAAGCCCGCGTTCTCCGTTCGGCGACGATAAACAATGCGATCGCCGTCGGGATCGGTGGCCCGCCAGCCAGCGACGAGAGCTTCCTCCTTTTCGGCGATGTCAGCCCGATCGCTGTCGCTCAGGATGAAATAAGAGAAGCGAGCCGCGTCAGTGGTGCGGTCGAGGCTGGCTTTGACGGTTTTGAGCCGGCGGAGCGCACGCTGCGTGTCCTCGTTGCGCAACGTCATGATGACGGCGGTGTTAACCGTGAGCGGCGGCGGATCGTCCCCAATGACATAAAACGCATCCGGTCCGGCCGAGCGGGCGCGTCTCCCATGAAGCTGCCACAGGCCGATGACAGCGTTCCAGAAGCCGAGAACCGGCCAGGGGGCGCCAAGTGCCACACATAAAACCATGACGGCGGCCGTGATCGTCCAGCCCGCGCTCGAAAGTAGATAGGCAACGGCGATGACGACGAGCAGCCACGTCACAACGTTCAAGGCGAGCACGACAGCGCGGCGGCGCGCGAGCGTCGCTCTTGCATCGATGCCTGCAGGAGTCGTAAGGCTCTGGACCTCGAACACCGCCATTGCGTCAGACTTCGAACCCAGACCACGCTCGGCACCGATCGTCATTACGGATCCATCCTTCGCAATGAATGACCCGCAGAGCACTCTCGAGTCTCAGAACATGCCGTCACGCCGCAGCCAAGGCCAGATCGTCGTGGCGCGCGCGCTCTGGTACGTCAAGCGGGGGGTTGCCGAGATTCGGACTGAACGCCTCGCTCCGCCCGCTCCCGGCCATGTGCGCATCGCCGCCGAATATTCCGCAATCAGCCGGGGCACCGAACGCCTCGTCGGCTTTGGAGATATTCCCGAAAGCGAATGGTCTCGGATGCGCTCACCGCTGCAGGTGGGAGAATTCTCATTCCCGGTCAAATACGGCTATTCGGCGACAGGGGTGATAACGGCGGGACTGGACCGACTGATCGGCAAGCGCGCCTTTGTGTTGCATCCACACCAGGATCAATTCGAAGTTCCCGAGGCGATGCTGGCACTGCTTCCTGATAGCGTGCCGTCGCGCCGGGGCGTGCTGGCGGCCAATATGGAGACGGCGCTGAACGCTCATTGGGACGCGGGCACAACGCTCGGCGACCGTGTGCTCGTGATCGGCGCGGGGATCGTCGGCCTGCTGACGGCTTATCTCGCAAAGCGGATCGCGGGCAGCGACGTTGCGATCTCGGACATCAATCCGGCGCGGGCGCGTTATGCCGAGGCGCTCGGCATTCCGTTCGTCTCGGCGTCCGACGCGCCGAAAGACAACCGGATCGTTTTTCATGCGAGCGCGACGAGCGGCGGCCTCGAGGCCGCTATTGACGCGTGCGCGTTCGAGGGCAGCGTCATCGAGATGAGTTGGTATGGAACACAGTCGGTGACCGTCAAGCTTGGAGGCGCCTTCCACGCCCGGCGCTTGAAAATCGTTTCATCGCAAGTGGGGCACGTCGCACCGAGCCATCGCGCCAGCGTCAAACACTCCGACCGCCTTGCGCGCGCCATCGCACTCCTTGGCGACGATCGTCTCGACAGCCTCGTGAGCGAGGACATTCGGTTCGAAGATCTGCCCGCGGAGTTGCCGCGCATCTGGGCATCGCCCGACCTTCCCCCAATCGTTCGTTACTAACATCATCCGGTAAAAAACCTCATGTTCTCCGTCGAAGTCCGCAACCGCATCATGATAGCCCACTCGTTGCCCGATCCGTTCTTCGGCCCGGCGCAGAACATGCACGGGGCGACGTTCATCGTCGACGTTGCGTTTTTCCGCGAGACGCTGACGGCGCAGAACGTGGTGGTTGATATCGGTGCCGCGCTCAGCGTACTCGGCAAGACGCTCGAGCCCCTCGCCTACCAAAACCTCGATGTGCTGCCGCAGCTCAAAGGCCAGCTCACGACGACGGAATTCCTGTGCAAATATGTTTTCGACCGCATGGCGAAGGCGGCGCAATCGGGTGCGCTCGGGGATGACGGCAAGACGCTGTCGAGCATTCGCGTGACGCTGTCGGAAACCGATCTGGCGCGCGCGAGCTACGAGGGACACATCAGTGGCTGAAGCCGCGTTCGCCATACCCGGGGATTTGAAGACCGAGACAGGCGGCTATGCCTACGACCGCCGCGTGATCGAGCTGCTGCCGGCGTTCGGCGTGCCGGTTTCCGTCTTGCCGCTGCCTTCTTCCTTTCCGAATCCGACCGCCGACGAACTCAAAGAGACGTCCCGCATCCTCGGCAATCGCTCGCCGGAGGCCGTGCTGATCGTGGACAGTCTGGCGTACGGCGCGTTCACCGACGGCGTGCTCGATGGCATCAAGGGCCGCGTTATCGGGCTCGTCCATCACCCGCTGTTCTTGGAAACCGGTTTGCCGCACGCTCGCAAGGTCGAATTGAAGGACAGCGAAGAGCGGGCTCTCAAACGCGCCAACCACATCATTGTGACGAGCCGGGCGACGAAGCGTATCGTCACGGAGCAACTCGGCATATCGGCGGACAAGATCACGGTTGCGGAGCCTGGAACCGATCCGGCGCAACGGGCGACTGGCACGGGCGTGCCGTTGCAGGTCCTGGCCGTCGGCGCCGTGCTGCCGCGAAAGGGCTATGA
>JBEVLH010000278.1:0-3042 GCA_040509255.1 Hyphomicrobium sp.
ACACCGGTTCCGGTCTGATAAAGTTCAGCGAGATCGTATTGGGCCTGGGGAATGCCCTTCTCAGCGGCATAGCGAATGTGGTGGAAGGCGCGGATCGGATTGAGCGGCTTGCCGTCGCCTTTGAGGAACAACAGGCCGAGATTGTAATTGGCTTCGGCGTTGCCGGTGAGGGCCGCCTTCTCGAACAACTCTCCCGCCATCGCCCGATTTTTTTTAACGCCGCGGCCTTCTGCGTATGAAATGCCGAGCGCGAAGGTGCCCTGGATGTCGCCGAGGTCGGATGCGCGCTTGTAATATTCAAAGGCTTTCCGGTCATCCTTCTGAACGCCCAGGCCATCGGTGTAGATGCGGGCGATGAGCGTATTCGCCTGCGGTTCGCCACGCGCCGCGGCGGCTTCCGCCAGCTTGAGGGCGGTCAGATACTGGCCCTGGTCGAATGCGGTATAAGCCGCGTCGTCGCCGGTCGCGGGCACATTCGACGGGATAGTCTTCTGGATAACGGAGGAGCCAGCCGTCGGTGGCGACAACGGAGAGAGCGGTTGAGCCTTGGGCGACGGCGCAAGCTTCGGAATGGGCGTTTCGGTGTCGCGCGTGAACCATGAGCTACTGTCCGCCGCCGCAGGTGCCACGGCGGCGACTACGAGTACGGCCGCTAATGTGAGCGCCCGGACTGCACTGAACGTGTGGCGCGTCATTTCGCAGGCTCGGGCAGGCGAACGGCGGCGGCAAATTCGCGGACGCGGGCGGCTGCGGCTTCTGCCGTTTCGGTACTCGCCATACGGATCGCGACGAAGTCGGCGCCAGCGGCGGCCAAGGATTGGGCGGCGTCAGGACCGGGCACGTCCAAGGCCACACACGGGACCTCAAACAACTCGCTCCACCACTGGATAAGATCGAGCTGGCGCCTGCCGGCTTTTTCGCGATCTTCTACGTGAGGCGGAATACCGAAAGCAATGTAGTCCGCCCCCGCTTCTCCGAGTTCCATGGCCTCGTGACGGCTGCGGCCGGCGTCGGCTCCGACGATAGCGCTCGGCGCCGCCTGACGAAGCGTCTTGAATGCGCGAACGATATCGGCCGACCACGGCACGTGGACGCCGTCGGCTCCGAGCTTGGCGGCTTCTGCGGCATCGGTCCCGAGCAGCATGGCGACGCCTTTCTTCTGCGCGGCCGATATGAGTGCGCGCGCTGTATCGGGTTCGAGCACGATGCCCGGTGCGGGCCTCAGAAGCGCGCTCGCGATCGGCGCTGCATCTATCGCGGCGACCAAGACGGTCTGGGCTTCCGCGCGCGAGCCACCATCGAAATGGAAGTCCAGATATAGACTGGTCGTCGTCACGCGGCGGGGGCTCCGGTTTTTGAACGCTCATTCGAGGCGGATTGCGGCGGAAACAAGAAGGGGCGTCAACCGACCCGGTTTCGTTCCCTGGGTTGCATCAATCGGGGCTGTACGCGAGTCGAATCGGGTTTTAAGGGCCACAGCACGGTTTTTTCGCAGGATTTCGAACTTTGCGCGGTTTACCAGAGTGAGGGAAAGGGCCATGGTCGCCCATCTCTGAGTTTAGGCGTTTTTCCGCCAACTTGAGGGCTCACGTAGTGTCGGCAAAGTCGGCATGCCGCGTCTCTCGCCCATCGGAGCCAAACGGGGAATGATAAAATACAACGCGCTTCGCCTTCTCGGCGTCGGACTATTGGGGATTTGCTGGGCGGGTAGCGTTCCGGTCGCCATGGCCGAGCCGACGACGCAGGATTCATCGAGCGGCACGACGACCTACTTTCCGCCCGCCAACCCATCGCTTGCCGCGCCCTCGACGACAGCGGCCATTCCGGCATCTTCCGATCCGCCGAAGGAGTCGCCGCCGGCCGCTCCGTCGAAGACGGGCGAGCCTGCAAGCACGGCCGCCGTCTCGCCACCAGTATCCGATGCACCCGCAGTCGCGGAGCCAAATGCATCTCAGCCGGGTCCCGCGCAGGACACCAAACCCGCGGACGCGCAGCCACCCGCGGCGACCGCCATCGTGACGCCGCCTGCGGGCGAAACGCCTGCTGCCGCACCGTCCTCTCCTCCGCCGGCTGCCGCACCTGCACCGCCGCCATCGGATACGGCGCAACAGCCGAAGCCAGCCGAGACGACGCCTGTTGCTGCGCCACCCCCGCCGCCGCCGGTCAGCCCGGTCGTTCAGGCTGCGCGCGACAAACTTTCCGACAAGGCACTTGCCGGCAGCAGCTCTAACGAAGACGTCGCTGCGGCACGGGACTACTACGGCTCACACACCGACCCGCTCTGGGTGAGGGGCGGCGAGTTCACGCACAAAGCCCAGCAGATCATTGCAACGCTCAAGGGCGCCGACGACTGGGGTCTCGAATCTTCCGATTTCGTCATTCCGCGACTCGAAAGTGGAGCGGCATCGGAAGGCGCGGCCGAAGTGCAGTTGACGCTTTCCGCATTGAAATACGCGCGGTATGCGCGAGGCGGACGGCTCGATCCGGTATCGTTGAGCAACATGCTCGACATGAAGCCGCCGGTCAAAGAGTCGAAGGTTGCCTTGCGTGAACTGGCGAGTGCTTCAGACCCGGGCGCTTATCTGCGCGGACTCAATCCGAAGCATGTCGGGTTCGAGCGGTTGCGTCAGGCGCTGCTCAAGGCACGCGGCGGGCAGCAGGCCGAGGAGCCCGTCGATCCGGCTTTGTTGGTGAAGCTTCCGCAGGGCAAGACATTGAAGCGCGGCTCCAAGGACGATCAGGTCGCGCTGCTTCGTCAGCGACTCAGAATTCCTGCGGATGATCCAGCCAATGAGCGGGTTTACGACGACAAGCTCGTCGAGGCCGTGCGCAACGTGCAGCAGGATAATGGTCTCAAAGCCAATGGCGTGCTGAGCAATCGGGTGCGGACCGTATTGAACCAGGCGGGTCAGCCTAAAAAGGAAAGCCCCTCAGGAAACGTCGATCGAATCATCGCCAACATGGAGCGTTGGCGGTGGCTCCCTGTCGACCTCGGGTCGTTCTACGTCATGAACAACATCCCCGAGTTCACGAGCGAGATCT
>JBEVLH010000279.1:0-3298 GCA_040509255.1 Hyphomicrobium sp.
CAATCGAAGGACGGCGGCAATTCATGGACGGAGCTATCGGGCCTGCGTGGCCACGGTTCGGGCGCCCATTGGATGCCCGGCGCTGGCGGCATGTGCCTGCACACCATTTTGCTCGATCCCAAAAAGCCCGAACGCATGTTCATCGCGATCTCGGCCGCGGGCGCGTTCCGCACGGACGACGGCGGCGCGACGTGGCGGCCAATCAACCAGGGCCTTAAGTCCGAGCACATTCCCGATCCGACTGCCGAAGTCGGGCATTGCGTGCACCGCTTAGCGCTGCATCCGTCACGTCCGGATGTCCTCTACATGCAGAAGCACTGGGACGTGATGCGCTCGAACGATGCGGGTGAATCCTGGCATGAGGTCAGCGGCAACTTGCCGACCGACTTCGGTTTCGTCATCGACGTCCACGCGCACGAGCCCGAGACGATCTATGTCGTGCCGATCAAGAGCGACGCGGAGCATTTTCCGCTCGACGGCAAGCTGCAGGTCTGGCGCAGCCGCAGCGGCGGCAATGACTGGGAGGCGCTCACCAACGGCCTGCCGCAATCGAACTGCTTCGTGAACGTTCTGCGCGATGCGATGGCTATCGATACGCTGGAGTCCTGCGGCGTGTACTTCGGCACCACAGGCGGTCAGGTCTACGCGTCTGCGGATGCCGGCGACACGTGGAACGCCGTCGTGCGCGACCTGCCGCCGGTCTTGTCGGTCGAGGTGCAAACGCTGACATGATCCGCGTCGTCCTGCCGTCACATCTCAGGAAGCATGCCAACATCAGTGGCGAGGTGACGGTCGCGGTGGAGGGCGCAGCGACACAGCAATCGCTGCTCGACGCGCTCGAAAAGACCTATCCGGTTCTGCGCGGGACGATCCGGGATCACGACACGAAGAAGCGAAGACCGTTCCTGCGCTTCTTCGCCTGTCAGCGCGATCTGTCACACGACGCGCCCGACGCTCCGTTGCCCGAAGAGGTCAGCCGCGGCGCGCAGCCGTTTCTGATCGTGGGCGCGATTGCGGGCGGCTGACCGCTTGTGCAAAGACCGTCTCCCGGACACAATCGCAGAATCGCGAAATGGTTGGAAACCGGCGGAGATATACCTGCATGCAGAAAGCCGGACGGACCCTCCTCATCATCATCGTCGCGGGTGTGATCTTCGTCGGCCAGCGCTGGTATAACTACGTAACCAATAAGACGAGCCCGTACGACGAGGTCGGAATTCAGATCAACAGCGCCCTCCCCGCGTTCGCGCGCAAGTGGGGATGCGATAAGCTGCACGCGACCTTCCCGAAAGCCGCGCCGCCGACGGGCTGCGAGGCGGCGGACGGCAAGATGTGGATGTAGGCCCGACGATAGAACGGAATTCAAACCGGAATTTTTTGCCCACACAAAGGCTCCGTGCGACCCCGGACGTCGTTCGCCTGGAATTCGCAAACCTAGGATTCCGACGGGCATTAGGGGGACGAACCGGACGGTTCGGAAAGACGTCTGCGAGACCGCCGGGTCTTGGGCCAAACTCACCGGGGCTTACGCCCGCCGCATCGCTCGCGCCGAACGGCTCCAAGCGCCTCGGTCCGCGACATTTTGGGTGGCCCCGTCCTGAAGATTGTAATATTGGCTCCAAAACGTCGATCGGCCTATAGAGAGGCCTGAATCGTCTCCCTCCAAGTACTGCGCCCGGTGACCCCGAGCCGCGGGCCGTCCATTAATGAATGAATTAAGCCAACCGGCCCATTCCTACCCAACACGAATGCCGCCGGGTTATACACCCGTCTGAAAGCGCAAGTGCCAGCGGGCCCTTGCCTTGGCAACCTCAAAGGACCACGCACGTTGCAGCCTTCGAATAAGCGGAAAAAACCGATGCAGGAGCGATTGCCGGAGAAGAGACCAACCACCAACGGGGCCCAGATCGCCGCCGCGAAGGTGGGCGCTGCGCCGTCGGACCGCAAACCGCTACTTTCGAAAACCGGGCTGGCAATTGTTGGCGCGCTGGCCGTCCTCGCGCTCATCGCCGCAGCCTATGCCTACTGGCGCCACGAGACGCTTTATCCATCGACCAACAATGCCCAAGTCGAAGCCAACATCATCCAAATTGCCTCGCTGGTAACGGGCGTCGTGACGGATGTGAAAGTCCAAGAATACGCCTCTGTAAAATCCGGCGACGTTCTTCTCCAAATTGACGCCGGACCGTTCGAAGCAGAACTCAAGGTCGCACAGGCGCGCCTCGCCGCCGCTCAGCAGCAGGCCCAGGGCGCGGCAGGCCCGCAAGCCGTCGCGGCGAAAAGCAATCTCGAACAGGCGCAGGCCGCCGTCGATAAGGCGCGCACGGAACTCGAACACGCAACGATCAAAGCTCCAGTCGACGGCACCGTTGGCAAGGTCCGCATCCGGCCGGGCGAAATCGCCAAGGCCGGCGTGAGCATTTTCCCGCTCGTCGATACCTCGACGTGGTGGGTCGATGCGAACTTCAAGGAAACCGACCTGTCGCGCATCAAGATCGGCCAGAGCGCCACGGTTTCGCTCGACTTATATCCGCAGAAGGAATTGACCGGAAAAGTCGAAGCCATCAGCCGCGCATCGAGCTCGGCATTTTCGCTAATGCCGGCCGAAAACGCCACGGGCAGCTGGGTAAAAGTCGTGCAGCGCTTTCCCGTTCGGATCGCGCTGACATTGCAGCCCGATGATCCGCCAATGGGTGTCGGCGCATCTGCGTCAGTGACCGTTGACACCGCGTCAGACGGAGCCGGCAGTGGCGGCAAGTAGCGAAGCCGTATCGCCCCAAGGCGCCGTCGACGCAGCCAAGATCTTGAGTTCGATTGCGGTTCTATTGGCCGTGATGATGGTCATTCTCGACATGACCATCGTCAACGTCGCCCTACCCGATATGATGGGCACACTCGGCGCGACACCTGACCAGATTACGTGGGTTCTGACGTCCTACATCGTCGCCGAAGCGATCATCATTCCGATGAGCGGCTTCCTCGCTGAACGCTTCGGACGCAAGCGCGTGCTGACCGTCAGCGTGGCGGGCTTCGTTGTGTCCTCTATGCTCTGCGGTCAGGCCCACACCCTCCTGCAGATGGTCGTGTTTCGCCTGATGCAAGGAGCCTTCGGCGCGAGCGTCGTTCCGCTCTCGCAAGCCACCATGGTCGATAGCTTCGAACCCGAGAAGCGCGGCAAGGCCATGGCCATCTGGGGCATCGGCGTCCTGCTCGGCCCGATCATGGGCCCGACCGTCGGCGGCTTCATCACCGATCATCTCGGCTGGCAATGGGTGTTCTACGTCAATCTCCCCATCGG
>JBEVLH010000280.1:0-5589 GCA_040509255.1 Hyphomicrobium sp.
GCTTCGTCCGATAAGTATGATTCAGGCTGTGGCTGGCCAAGCTTCACGAAGCCGATCGAACCACTCAACGTGAAAGAGCTATCGGATTCATCCCTCGGCATGATGCGTACAGAAATCAGGTCCGCTCATGGAGATAGCCATCTCGGTCACGTATTTCCGGATGGCCCGGAAGATAGAGGCGGTTTGCGATATTGCATCAACTCGGCATCGTTGCGTTTCATTCCTCGCGACAAGATGGAAGAGGAAGGGTACGGCGCGTATCTGAACCAAGTGGAGAATGTTCGATGAGCGAAGAACGCGCTGTGCTCGCCGGTGGCTGCTTTTGGGGAATGCAGGACCTCATTCGCCGATACGAAGGCGTTATATCCACACGCGTCGGCTATACCGGCGGAGACGTTCCGAATGCGACCTATCGCAATCACGGTACTCACGCTGAAGCGATCGAAATCATCTTCGACCCGGCAAAGTTGAGCTATCGGGATATCCTCGCGTTTTTCTTTCAGATCCACGACCCGACAACGGTGAATCGCCAAGGTAATGATGTTGGCCTGAGTTATCGTTCGGCAATTTTTTACACGACGCCCGGACAACGGCGAATAGCCGAAGAGACGATCGCCGAAGTGAACGCTTCTGGATTATGGCCCGGAAAGGTCGTTACGGAAGTTGCACCTGCCGGTGACTTCTGGGAAGCGGAACCCGAACACCAGGACTATCTCGAAAAAAATCCTGATGGCTATACCTGTCACTACGTTCGACCAAACTGGCGGCTAGGGCTGAAAAAAGCGGGATAGCGAGGCGTCGAATAAAATGTTCTTCGGCAACGCTGCCACGAGAATCGCGGCCGCCAGGCTTCGCAGAATTTCTTTTGCCGACGCACAATGTCTCGCGCTCCTATGTCAATTTGCGGCGATGTTGCGATCGAGGAAGTCGCGGATCAAGGGGACTATTTCGTCTGATTTATCCTCTAGGGCAAAGTGACCCGTGTCGAATAGATGAAATTCGACCTTGGGCAAATCACGCTTGTAGGGATAGGCCCCGTCGGCGGGGAAAATCGTATCGTTCTTTCCCCAGACAATGATGGCCGGAGGCTGACGCTCTCTGAAAAACGCCTGGAAGCTTGGGTAGAGCGGTACGTTCGAGCCGTAATCCCGGAAGAGGTCGAGCTGAATGTCCTTGTTGCCAGGACGATCGAGCAGGGGTTGGTCGTGACCCCAATTGTCCGGATCGATGCGGGTTACGTCGCTGACACCATCCGTATATTGGAACTTCGTCGTTTCCGGTTTCACCAGAAAACTGAGGGCTTGGCGATTGGCGTCTGAGGGGTCCGCCCAGTAGGTTTTGATTGGATCCCAGAATTTCTTGAGACCTTCTTCATAGGCATTGCCGTTCTGGATGATGAGAGCTGTGACGCGCTCCGGATGCTTTAATGCCAGCCTGTAGCCGACGGGCGCGCCGTAATCCATCAGATACATTGCATAGTGCTTGACCCCAAGCTTGCCGACGAGGACATCGATGAGATCCGCATAGTGCGCAAAGGTATAGGCGAACTGCTTGTGATCGGGCGCGCCGCTTTCGCCGAATCCGGGATAGTCGGGCGCAATAACATGGTAGCGGTCGGCGAGTGCAGGAATGAGATTGCGGAACATATGAGACGACGTCGGAAAGCCGTGGAGAAGCAGAACGACCGGCGCATCCGCTGGACCAGCCTCTCGGTAGAAAATGCTGACACCATCGATATCGGTATAACGGTAGTGGGTGACGGGCGTTGCCGCTTCAGTCCCCCCAGCTCCCACCACGAGGGCCGATAGTGCCATCAAAGTTCGCAGCCAGCGCGCGCACGCAAACATAAAGCATCTCCTTGTTGGATTGAACGGGCTGCCTAAACGCCCTCGTAGACCAGGCGCGTGAAGAAGCCGGGATCGATAACAAACTTACCGTACTTGCCGTCGAAGGCCGCCGTCGGCTTTGCGGCCACAGCTTCTTCCTTCGACCGGCCCTGCTTCTTGAGCGTGGCGACGTTTTCACGAACGGCGACGAGCATGTCGCGCCATTCCTTCAGCTCGGCTTTGTTGCTCACTGGATGGCCGTGGCCAGGGATAATGATGGTCTTATCGGTTGCGAGGGCCAGATTGGCATCGCAAGCAGCAATCGCGCCGTCGATGCTGCCGCCCGTTGAATAGTCGATGAAGGGATAGATCCCGTTCCAGAACGTATCGCCGACGTGCAGAATGTCAGCTTCCGCGAAATGAACCGAGATGTCGCTGTCGGTGTGGGCGGGCCCATAGTATCTGAGCTCGAGTGTCGAACCGTTGAGCTTAAGCGTGCGCTCCTTGGCAAAAACGTCGTCGGGAATTCCGCCGGCACCGAGCGGCAGGAAATTATAATCCCAGTCCTCGACGCGCTGCACCTGTGACAGATATTTGCGTGTGTTTTCCTGAGCGATGATTTTAGCACCGGCTGCATGCACCCACTCGTTTCCGTCCGCATGGTCGAAATGCCAGTGCGTGTTGATCAAATGCGTGATCGGGTCGTCGCCAAGGTCGCCGAGCGTCTTGCGGATATGGGCCTCCGATACGCGGATACCGGCATCTACCAGCACCTTCCCGTCAGGCCCCGTGAGCACCGCAATATTTCCGCCCGATCCTTCGATGGCGCTCACATTGCCGTGGAGCTTATGGGCGACGATGGGCGCTACGGCCGCGCTGTCCTTGATTAGGCTGACGATACCGCGCGCCTCGGCATATGCCTCCCGCGGCGTGAGCCAACCAGCCAACCCGGCCTGAGCTGCTCCGAGGCAGCATAGACAAAATCCGCGCCTTGATATGCTGTTCTCCATCGCGACCTCATTCGAAATGAACCGATAATGCACGATGGTTAGATCAGTCTTCGACGAAGGCTGGAAGACCCCGCATTCCCGTGCGATGTCTCCCTACAAGCTGAGTGAATAGTCCCTACAATTGCGAACACGCCAATTTGCTATTTCGAATTGGAGGCCAATCGAATATTGACGATCTATAACGCGTTCAACAATCCAGGAAATTTGAGATATGGTTCTCAATAATTGGAAAGCGCGGACCTGATGGATCGCCTCGACGCCATGTCCGTCTTCATGACAATCGTCGAATCCGGAAGCTTTTCGGAAGCTTCGCGGCGACTCGGCATGCCGCTGGCGACGGTCAGTCGAAAAATCGCTGAGCTCGAGGCTCACCTCAAAACACAGCTACTCAAAAGGCCCGCGCGCAAATTGATCCTGACGGATGCAGGAAGATCCTATATGGCGGCGTGCAAGCGCATCGTGGAACAGGTCGATGAAGCCGAGAGGGACGCGTCTGGGGAGTACCGCATTCCGATGGGCGAATTGGCCGTAACCGCGCCAAGCCCCCTTGGCCACATGCATCTCCTGCCAATCGCCTTGGAGTTCATGCAAGCCTATCCGCAGGTTCATTTGCGACTTCTGCTGACCGACCGAGTCGTTAACATGCTCGAAGAAGATGTCGACGTCGCAGTTCGGATTGGCGAGTTACGCGACAGCAGTATGATCGCGACCAAGATTGGCTCCATTCGAAACGTTGTCTGCGCGAGTCCGGTTTATCTCGCCGGTCGCGAGCGACCTCAAAGGCCCAAAGATCTCTCCGAGCACGATTGTATTACCGTCGACAGCGTTCCGTCGCAGCGCGACTGGAAATTCAAAAAAGGCGGCGAGGAAATCGTGGTCCCCGTCAAATCTAAAATTGACGTCAGCTCTTCGGAGGCCGCGATCACCGCGGCGATTGCCGGTGTCGGAATAACGCGCGTAATGTCGTACAAGATGGAAGAGGCAAGACGCGCCGGACAACTCGAAATTCTCCTAGAGACTTTCGAGCCCACGCCTTGGCCGGTTAACATCATCTACACCTCGCGGCGTCTCGTGCCATTGAAGCTGCGAGCGTTTATCGATTGGACAGTGCCTCGGTTACGAGCACGACTGGGCCAGCAAGACCGCTCATCATGATGCCGTCACAGCTTCCCGTGCTTCGGACCGAAATCGCGATCAAATTTGTTCAATCGGGCGGCGAGCTCGGCCGCTGATCGCGTTTCCGCCAGTGCTTGTTGGATTTCGGATCGGAAACCGAGATCATCGGCATTTCTGACAGCTCGCGCGATGGCTCTGCCTGCATCGAGGAGTTCATCGCGCGTCGGTCGAGGTTTCTGGAAAATCCGCCTGGCTCCTCCCAGCAATTCGAGTGCAAGTGCTTTCTGATCGGGCGTGTCATTCGGCGTTGTTGTCATTGATATTATCCCGAAGACTCGCACTCCTAAACACCTGCTGAGATAGGGCCAGATTTGCAGTAACGAAACATATCACCGCCCTGCTGCGTTGAAGCTAACGCGCGTTAGCTCGTATTTTGCTCTGTCCGCTCTACCCCTCGCTAACGGTCGTTTGCATTGCGTAAGAAAACATTCCGTCCTTACTGTTCCTGGCCGCAACATATAGAGTGATGCGCCGGTCCTCGAACGGGTATCGCGCAAATATTATTGTTGCCTGATGAATTTGCGGTTTTGGCCAATGTGAGCAACTCAGGAGTCGTTGCGCGCGTTGACTAGCCAGCCAGCGATATTCGCATCGCGCTGGAACGCCGAGATCGATCGTGCGGGCCCTTATTTCCGCAGAATTTTTTGTTGCGAAAAAATATAGGGAATCCGCCATGCCGCTTTCCCAAAGCGCATTGATCACGAAATTAAATACCTACGCGCCGCTGACGAGCGAAGAAATCGCCAGCTTAACGGAAGTGCAGTCAAAACCGATCGTTGTCCGCCGAGGCAAAGAGCTTTTTCACGAAGGCCAGCATGGCCAAATGGTTTTTATCGTCCAGCGCGGATGGGCCAGCAGTTACAAAGATGTTCCGGACGGCGGGCGCCAAATCATAAACTTTGCAATTCCCGGCGACTGCGTGGGGTTGCGAAGCGTTCTTTTGAAGGAGTCTGATCATGCGTTTTCCGCTTTGACCGACTCAACGCTGCGGACGATCGACGCCGTACGAATGACGCAACTGTTCGAAGACTTCCCTCGCCTTCGAGCAGGATTCCTGTGGAGCGCGGCGCGAGACGAGGCAATGGCCCTTGAGCATCTTGTGGGCATCGGGCGGCGGAGCGCAATTAGCCGCGTCGCCCACTTTTTTTTGGAACTAGCTGAACGTCTGACGCTGGTCGGACTCGCGACGGAGACTCAGTTTCACTGCCCCCTGAATCAGTACGTGTTGGGAGATGCCCTTGGGCTAAGCGCCATCCACGTCAATCGCGTCCTCAGAGGCCTGCGAGAGCGCGGCTTGCTTACCGTCAAATCCGGCGTCGTTTTAATTCATGATTTGCAGGGCTTGGGGGAGATTGCGAACTATCATAGTCTTAATCCTCGGAGCCAAGTTTCGGGTTCATCGCAAACAGGCCCGCCAACGCAATCCCTACCGACCGCGCGTCTCCCCAATACTCGATCTGATAATTAAATTCAGCAGTAGCGGAACCGCCTCTTCGAGCTTGAAGAGAACCCAATCCGATAGCGACCAGCTCTTCTTTGAAAGCCGTTTGGATCAAATCGACGGCGTGCTGGGGCCG
>JBEVLH010000281.1:0-4819 GCA_040509255.1 Hyphomicrobium sp.
GCGACCGTCATCAGGTCGTGCCATATCGGCGCCGCCTGATGGCCGCCGGTGACACCGGCACGCATTGGCCTGTTGTCGTCGTTGCCGATCCACACGCCCGTGACGTATTTGCCGGTGAAGCCCACGAACCATGCGTCCTTGGGCCCGGTAGAGGTCCCCGTCTTGCCCGCGACGTTGGTGAAATCGAGGTTGGCGAGGCCGCCGGTGCCTTCCGTCACCACGCGATTGAGCATCAGGTTCATTTCTTCGGCGACCTTGTGCGGCATGACTTGCGGCGCGGGCGGCTCGTCGCGTTCGCGCGAATAGAGCAGGTCGCCCTTCGACGTGGTGATGTCGAGGATGCCGTACGGCTTGGCGAGCTTGCCGCCGTTCGCGAACGCCGCGAAGCCGCCGGTGTGCTCGATCACGGTGATGCCGCCGTCGCCGAGCGCCATCGAGCAGGTCTTCTTCACGCCCTCGATGCCGAGCCGCTTGGTCATCTCGATGACTTTCTCGCGCCCGACCGCGAACGACAATTCGGCGGCGACCGTATTGAGCGAGCGCGCCAGCGCATTCCAGAGCGGCACGCGCGCACCCGATCCGCCGCCGCCGCCGTAGTTCGACGGCGACCAGTTCCCGCACGAGCGCGATCCGTCGCGCACGATCGTCTCGGGCGTGTAGCCGTTCTCGAGCGCTGTGGCGTAAACATAGACCTTGAACGACGAGCCCGGCTGCCGCCGCGCATGCGTCGCCCGGTTGAACTGGCTTTCGCCGTAGTCCGGTCCGCCGACGATGGCGCGGACTTTGCCGTCCGGCTCCAACGTGACGATGGCTCCGGAGCCGAAATGATCCGACCGCCCGCTCTTGCGTAGCGCCGCGCTCAGCGCTTCCTCCGCCTGCCGCTGCAGCGTGAGGTCGACGGTCGTCCGCGCCGTCAGCACGAACTGGTTCTTGCCGTCGGCGATGCGCTGGACCTCCTCATAGGCCCAGTCGAGAAACCAGTCCGGGCTGGTCGTGGCGCGTGCTTCGACGATCTTGGCCGGATTGACGCGCGCGGAATGTACCTGCCCCGCCGTGTAGTATCCGGCTTCGACGAGGTTATCGAGAACCTGGTTGGTGCGCGCGCGCGATGCCGCGAGATCGACGAGCGGCGAGTATTTCGTCGGCGCCTTGAAGAGGCCCGCCAGCACGGCGGCTTCCGGCATGGTGATGTCGCGCACCGACTTGCCGAAGTAATATTGCGACGCGGCCTCGACGCCGAACGTGCCGCCGCCCATGTAGGCGCGATCGAAATAGAGCTTCAGGATTTCGCGCTTCGAATAGCGGCTCTCGAGCAGGAACGACAGGAACAGCTCTTTGATCTTTCGCTGCAACGATCGTTCCGACGACAGGAACAGGTTCTTCGCGAGCTGCTGCGTCAGCGTCGAGCCGCCCTGCACGACCTCGTTGGCTTGCACGTTGGTGACGAGGGCGCGCATCGTGCCGAGCACGTCGATGCCGTAGTGCTCGAAGAAGCGCCGGTCTTCGGTCGCCAGCGTCGCCTTGATCAGAACGTCCGGAATTTCTTTCAGCGGCACCGCGTCGTTGTGCAGGATGCCGCGCTTGCCGATCTCGTTGCCGTTGACATCGAGAAACTTGACGGCGTAGCGGCCGGTCAGAAACTTGCTTTCGTCGAACTCTTGAAAGGCCGGCAGCGCCAGGCCGTAGAGCGCGACGAAACCGCCAAACAGCATCGTCAGGCTTTCGGAGCCGAATTCGTTGAGCAGGCGGCGCCAGCCGACGAGCTGGAAGCGCGCAAAATAGCTCGACCCGGCGTTCCAGTAGTCCTTGATGCGTGACCAAGCTTCGCCGAGGGCGGAGTTGATCTTCGAATCAAGCGCCAGCCAGTCGATCAATCGATCGCGGCCGCCCTGCTTGTGAAACCAGTCGTTCAAGAAGCGCTACCCCTTGCCCGCGTCGGCCTTTGCTACGTCGCTCTTGTCATGCGTCGGATGCGGGCTTAAGCCCTCCTTCGGGCGTCTGCGTCGCAACGGCAATTGCGACGCGTCCCGCCGGATGCGCCGCACAGCCAATTTGGCGACGTTAGGCGTCTCAAGTCGACCAAATTGTGGTTAGCTGGCCCGCGCGTGAAAGGGAAGAGCAACATCTGATGTTGGACGGCAACGATCCACCGTTCTGGCGCACTAAAACGCTTGAAGCGATGAACAGCGAAGAGTGGGAGGCTCTGTGCGACGGCTGCGGCCGCTGCTGCCTCGTCAAGCTCGAGGACGAGGACACCTCCGAGATCTATCTGACCAAGCTGTCGTGCGCGATGCTCGACGTTCGGACCTGCCGCTGCAAGGACTACGCGAACCGCTTCCAGAAGATGCCCGATTGCCTCGAGATCGACATCGCCCGCGCCCGCGAATTGTCGTGGCTGCCGAAAACCTGCGCCTATCGGATCGTGGGCGATGGCGGCGACCTGCCGTGGTGGCATCCGCTCGTCTCCGGCACGCCCGAGACCGTGCATCAGGCCGGTATCTCGGTCAAAAGCTTCGCTATGAGCGAACGCCGCGTGAAGCAGGAAAACTACATCAAATACATCATCCCCGATCTGCCCGACGAGGCGCAATCGCCGCCACCACGAGCTGAAGAATAACTTTCGTCATTCTCGGCCCGTTCTCGTCATCCCGGAAGGCCGGGATCCAAGCATTCCGCACAAAAGCCCGCGGAGCGGCGCGCCGGGCTCGGCCCTACCTCCAGCGCTCACGAAAAATATTCGCGGAAACTTATCCCCGCTCGTGTTGGCGCCCTTATACTGAAATGTTCTGCCGAAATCTGGAATTTAAACAAGTATTTTCAATGGCTTATGTCGTTTTTCTTATTGACAGCGCGACGCTTCTCAGGCATCATCTCTGTATAACGCGGAAAGTGTGAGACGACGATCTGACGGCCCGGAGCCGCATCCGTCTCGCACGTCGCGCTTCCCGACAAATTTCGAAAAGGTCAGCGGCGCATGGCGGCATCAAGTGCGCGGCGGACGGTTTCGCGCGTCCGCACAGTGAAGGCGGCCGCCGCAGTGAAAACCAAGCCCGCAACCAAGTCGAAGGCTGCGCCCGTCACTCCGGTGAAGCTCGTGTCGCCCAAGGAAGTCCTGACCGCAGCAAACACCTCGGACGAGGCAACCAATCAGTGCTCGGGGGCTGGCTCCGCGGAGCGGAGTAGCCAATCACCAACAAAGAGCCTGGCCGCCTCGACGACAGCGAGCCGCTCGGCGCCGACCAAAAGATCGCTCGTGCAGCGCGTCTACAACACGATCGACGGCGAGCTGACGAAGCTCGAGAAGCAGAAGGGCCTCACGTCGCAAGATCGCGAGCGCGCATCGCGGGCTCTGTCGCAAATGGTCAATGCCTTGGAGAAAGCTGTTGAGATGCAACGCGAGATGACGAAACGCAAGACAACGGGCGGGGATGCCAAGAGCAAGGAGGCGCTCGCCCATGCGGAAGACCTACGCCGCGAGATTGCGGAACGCCTTGAGCGCCTCAATCGCAAGCGGGCATCTGCAAGACGTTCTGAGTGAGCTGACCCGCGCCGAACTCGCGTTCATCGCTCACGATTGGGAAATCTGGGCCCGCGACGAGCAATTGCCGCCGGATTTGATTGGCGCGCCCGACTCGCGTTCGACGAGCAGCCCGGAAGCGCCCGACTCGTTGCACCAGCCCCGCACAACATCCGACGCGCTCGGCGGCCGGCTCGACGAAGGAGAGTCGCCGAGCACGAATAAAAACTGGCGGGTATGGTTGCTGCTGGGCGGACGCGGTTCGGGCAAAACCCGCGCCGGCGCCGAATGGGTGAGAAGCCTCGCCTGCTGCGGAGACACGAGCCCCGGCCTTCCGGCCCGCTCCCCGGAGGGGAGTCGGAAGACGCCACCAAGAATCGCGCTGGTCGGCAAGACTCTCACCGACGTCCGCAACGTCATGATCGAAGGCCAGTCCGGCTTGCTCGCGATCCACCCCGCGCATGAGCGGCCCGAGTTCGAACCGTCGAAGCGCCGCCTCACGTGGCCATCGGGCGCGATCGCCGAATTGTTTTCCGCCGACGAAGCCGAAGGCCTGCGCGGCCCGCAGTTCACGGCCGCCTGGTGCGACGAACTCGCGAAGTGGCGCGGCGCCGAGAAGGCCTGGGACATGCTGCAGTTTGCGCTTCGCCTCGGTGACGCGCCCCGCATGTGCGTGACGACGACGCCGCGCACGACCAAACTTTTGAAGCAGATCATCGCGGATCAAGCGACCGTGACCGTCAACCTCGCGACCGCCGACAACGCGACCAACCTCGCGCCGTCGTTCCTCGCGGAGATGACGCGCCGCTATGCCGGGTCCGCCATCGGCCGGCAGGAACTTCTGGGCGAGATCGTCGAGGACGCGAGCGATGGCTTGTGGCGGCGTCACTGGATCGAGGACGCGCGCGTCGAAGCCGCGCCCGAGATGCAGCGTGTCGTCGTCGCCCTCGATCCGCCCGTAACCGCGACGGCGTCGTCGGATGCGTGCGGTATCGTCGTCGCAGGCCTTGGGGTCGACAAGCGCGCCTACGTGCTGGCCGATCGCACCATTCAAGGTCGCACGCCCGAGCTGTGGGCCCGCGCCGCGCTCGGCGCTTATGATGATTTCGAAGCCGACCGCATGGTAGCGGAAGTCAACCAGGGCGGCGATCTCGTGATCTCGGTGCTGCAGCAGTTCCGCGAGAATTTCCCCGTCGTCAAGGTTCGCGCGACGCGGGGAAAATGGGTTCGTGCCGAGCCGGTCGCGGCTCTGTATGCCGAGGGTCTGACCGGCACCGTGCCCGGCTACGTCATCGACCGCAC
>JBEVLH010000282.1:0-2705 GCA_040509255.1 Hyphomicrobium sp.
ACGTAACCGCCGATGTACTGAAAACCGAGCGCCGTCAGGATCGTGGCAATGGCGAAAAACAGCGCCAGAGCCCCGAGCTGATAATCCGATCCTCGCGAAGACCGCTCTACGTACGCCATGCTCGACCCTGCTCGCGACACCCAGCTTAGAAGACATATTTGACGGCGATGAAGCCGCCGACCAGCAGAATGAGAAACCCGGCCATGACCAACCCGAGGCGCTGCTCGATGAAAGCTCGAATGGGCTCGCCGAAGAAATATAAGAGCCCGGCAACCAGATAGAAGCGCATCGCCCGCGCAATGATGCTGGCCCCGATGAAGGCCAGCAGATTCATTTTTCCGACGCCCGCGGCGATGGTCACGACCTTAAACGGAATGGGGGTCATGCCTTTGATGATGACCGCCTGCACCCCGTACTCGTGCACGAACGTCATGAAGCTGTCGAGCGCGTGCTCGCGGCCGTAGAATTTCAGGATCGGCAAGCCGACCGCGTCGTAGAGATAATAGCCGATGGCATAGCCGAGGATGCCGCCGATCACCGACGCAACCGTTGCAATCGTTGCGTACCACCACGCCTTCCGCCGCTCGCTCAGGATCATCGGAACGAGCATCACATCGGGTGGAATCGGAAAGAACGAGCTTTCGACGAACGACACCACGGCGAGCGCCCACGGCGCCTCCTTGCTGGCGGCCGTGCGCATCGTCCAATCGTAAAGTGCCCGAAGCATGCGCGCTGATTAAACGGCGGTCCTGAGCTTGTCCATGCGGCCCGCGCGCTGAAAGCTGTTCGACAGCTTCGCGACGACGGCATTGAGGACCAGGCGGCCTCGTGGTGTGACCCGGACGCGGCCCGATGAATGGTTCGGCGTCTCGGGTGCCAGTCCCGGCCCGGCACACGCCACGATCTCGTCGAGTTCGTTCCGCCGCCAATCCGCGGTTATCGCCGTGGCCGACACTGAGGGCGCAAACTCCAGCAGCCCAAGTTCGCGAAGTTCGGCGATGGCCGCCGGAGACGGCTCGACGCCGCCGACCTCGGCAAGCCGGTCGAGATCGACGCCTTCGGTCAGCCGCAGTCCCATCAGCAGCAATTCGTCGGCCTGCTCGGCAGCCGACAACCCGGTCAGTTCGACGATGCCGTTATCAACACCTTCGACGCTCGCGAGCCATGCTTCCGGATTGCGCTCGGTGATCGTCGCCTCACGCCCCCCGCTCGATACGAGTCGCCCATGCGCACCAGGCCCGATGCCGGCATATTCGCCATATCGCCAATAGAGAAGATTGTGCCGGCTTTCCGACCCCGCGCGCGCATAGTTCGAAACCTCGTACGCCGCGAGACCGCGCTCAGCCGTCATCTCCTCGGTGATCTCGTAAAGCGTCCCGGCGTCGTAGTCGTCGGGAATGACGAGTTTGCCGGCCGCATGCAGCGCCGCATACGGCGTGTCGGGCTCGATCGTCAGTTGATAAAGCGAAAGATGATCGCCTGCGAGCGTCAACGCTTCGCCAAGCTCCGCGCGCCATCCATCGGCGGTCTGACCGGGCCGTGCATAAATGAGATCGAACGAAAATCGCTCGAACGTCGCGCGCGCGATTTCAAGAGCGCTCTTCGCTTCTGCGACGCTGTGAATGCGTCCAAGCTTGCGCAGTTCCTCGTCACGTAATGACTGCACGCCGATCGAAACGCGATTGACGCCTGCATCGCGAAAGCCGCGAAACCTAGCCGCCTCGACACTTCCCGGATTAGCTTCGAGCGTGATCTCGGCGTCGTCCGCGATCCCCCAACGTTTGGCAACATGTTCGAGGATGGCGCCGACGGTTGCGGACTGCATCAACGACGGCGTGCCGCCGCCGAAAAATACGCTCGTCGCGACGCGGGGACCGATGCGATCCGCCACCCAATCGATCTCGCGTTTGTAGGCCGACAAAAACCGCGCTTCGTCCCAGCCCTTGTGACGGACGTGGCTGTTGAAGTCGCAATAGGGGCACTTCTGCGCGCAGAATGGCCAATGCACGTAAACGCCGAACGTCGTGTCGCGATCAGTCATGCGCGCTCGCGGCGAGCAACGCCTTGGCCAGCTGACGCCACGCCGGCTCGTCCGTTGCCAATGTTTGCGCCAATTCCCGCCCCAGCGCATCGAGGTAAGCATCGAGCGACACGCTTTTCCATTCTTCGCCATGCGCGACAAGATCGTCTCTCAAGCGCGCGACGAACGACGCCGCTTCGACCCGAGTCGAAAGGCTCGCGGCCGCTGCAGCCAACGCCGCCAAGTCACGGCCTTTGCCCATCACAGAGTCCGACGGCACAATATCTTCGAGCATCGCCGCCTTGAACGCCGCGAACGCGCGCGTGCGATGCGAGATCGCGTATTTCTCGGCCGGCTCCATCTCGCCGAACGTGCGCGTGTCGCCGTCCGGCACAAACATCGGATCAAATCCGAAACCGTTGCCGCCGCGCGCGGGCCAGACCAGATGCCCGAACACCTTGCCCTCAAAGATTTTCGTCTCACCGCCCGGCCAGGCCAGACAAAGAACGGAAATGAAATTGGCGCGCGGGCCACCGGCGATCCAACCGTTGCAGGCGGTAACTTCGTCGGCGACTTTTGTCATCGCGAGACCGAAATCCTTGCCCGGTCCCGCCCAGCGCGCCGAGTAGATTCCCGGCGCGCCGTCCAGGCATTCGACTTCCAGGCCGGAATCGTCCGCAAGCGC
>JBEVLH010000283.1:0-4616 GCA_040509255.1 Hyphomicrobium sp.
GCCACGGCAAGCTCGTTGGACGGCCATTAGCCGAGGCGTTCCCGAACGGCGCGATGCCGCAGTGGGAGCGTAAGACGATTGCGTCGGAACCATCCCCGTCGGGTTTGCGCACGATCCTGAATTATCAGGTTGCGGGCGACACGAAATACTTCGATGCGGCAGGCTTTGAAGGCCGCACGGTCGGCTTGCATCTGGACGGCATGATCGCCAATAAGAAGTGAGCCAACCCGCCCGGGCCTATCCACTGCATGCGGGGCGAGGTTCAGAAAATCCTCGACACGAGTTCTCGGCTCGACGCCGATATCGTGCCATCAGGATTGCCCTTTGCGACGGTCATGTCGTTGCCGCGCCAGACGAACGTGTTGCCGGCCCAGCCTTCGAGCCACAGCAATGGCAGCAGCATATCGCGGAGCATCCACGCGAGCGGCGACTGCCACCGCAAATGCCAGCCTGCGATGCGCGCAAGCAGCGCTTCGGCTCCGAACCAGAAGATGAGGAGCAGGCCCAGAGCCAGAGCAGGATCGACGTCGAAACTCGGGGCAGCAATCATGGCCGCCGCACTTGGAAGCGTCGCGCCGGTGAGCACTTCGGGTGCGTAGAAAATCGGAAAGGTGGCCCGGCGAAGGCGGGCCCAACGCACCTGGCGGTCCCATACCTGCGATCTCGATCTCAGCCCCAGCGGCTGCTCGAACGGCCGGTCCACGAGGCGAACATCGAGGCCGTGGGATCGCACAATCTTCGTCGCAGCCGCATCCTCTGCGATCTCCGCGCCAAGGGCTTCGATGCCACCGGCCTCGTCGAGAATGTCCCGACGCCACAGCATCGACTTGCCCTGCGCGAATCCAAAACCAATCGTATCTGCCGCGCTTTGCCAACGGGCTTGGTAGGTATTGAGAAATGCACACTCAAGCTCGGCCCAGAAGCCGATGGGATGGCTGCCCACGGGTGGCGAGCAAACCAGACCCACACGCGGGCCGAAGCTGCGGAAGAGATCCTGGAGATAGCCCGCAGGCATCAAAACGTTGTTGTCGGCAAGGACAATCCATTCGTGGCGCGCGGCCGCCCAGCCCTTGACGATGTTATTGAGTTTCGGATTGTTGGTGGGCCGGTCGTCGCCAACGAGCAGGCGCGCTTCGATATCAGGATATTCCGCCATAAGCTTGTGAACGAGCGGAACAGCAGGATCTTCATATCGAGCGGCGCAGAAAATAATCTCATAGTTGTTGGCTTCGAGTTCAAAAGTCGAGCGCAGCGTCAGTTCGTCGAAATGGTCCACGCCGCAGATCGGGCGCACGATACTGACCGGCTGCACGGCCATTCCGCGCTTTTGGCTTCGCGGCACCAGGACCCGGAATACTGTGAGAGCTATCGTGACGAGATGCGTGGCAGTCGCTAGAATGCAGAAGATCAGAGCCGCCGTGACAAAAAAATCGGCCATTGCTCCTCCGTGGGGAATATTCGCTACCCTTGCATTTCAAGATTCAATGAAATATCGGCGACAGTTCGATGACGAATTTACGACATCCGGATTCGGTTGTCTTTAGGATTTAGAGCTTCGGTGGCGCAGCCGAAAAGCGGCGCGCAATTCCAACGAACAGATAGGCCCCGGCGAATGCTGCGAGAATGAGGCCTGCAACAGATGGCAGGCCATCATTTACGTTGGCCGCGGTCAGTATTTCGTACGCGATTGCGGCTCCGACCAGACCGCCGGCCGCCGAGACAATGGTGTTGAAAACGCCCCGCAGCGAGAGCCCATAAAGAATGCCGACTATGAGGCCCGGGTACATTGCCGGCCAGAAGTGATCGTCCATGAATCCACCCATCTAACTCCGCTCAGCGATATCATAATGCCGTTCAGCAACAAGGATCAGTGATACCGGTCAAAATAGGCTGGGACGGGGCTGCACGCTCGGACGACGTTTGAGTCGCAACTTACCATCGGAAAAAAAGAGACCGGCCGCCGACAAGGCTACCGGTCTCAAGTCCTGCACGCTGATGAGACGGCAGGTCCAGGGAACAAAGGAAGGCTTTCTTTTCGGTAAACTAGAAGTCGGGAGATGGTCCAACCGGCGCTAAGGGCGGCAGTGAATCGGGCTGTCCACCCTGTTGAGTCTCGACGATCGTCAATCGCGGACGTGGAGCGTTCGCAGCTGTCGAAGGTCGGTGCGCCAGTCGCCACTTAGGTGACGCGACGGCGTACAGTCGGCTATCGCGTTTGATCATAGTGCAAAAACCTCCCGGGCGGCAGCTCCAGTGCGGCGACGACGCCGGCTAACGGCGTGGGCAACCGCGGCTCGCTCGGCGAGCAATGCGTTCGCGAAGCGGCGTCCTTCAAGGGCGCTGTATTCCTCAAGCGCTGCATGAAAGAGATAATCGCGCTCTCCTTCTTCACGAATGACGAGGCCTGCCTGGTCGTCGCCGACCTCAATGACGTAGGATTTAGACATGACTTTCCTCTTGCCGGCCGCGGCCAGCATCCTATGATGTGGAATTTGTTAAGGAAATTCGGGCTTTGCGTCCGTTACCTCAACAGAGGCAACACGGGGAGCAAAGGCCGCCCAGCATCATCAGGGGAGAAGGAGGGTTTGAGTGGGTTGTGTTCATGGCGGTCTCCATTAGCGGAGCCCACGAGTGCGTCGTGGAGCTTAGCGTTTGATGACGCGGCGCAAGTCTCAGCGAAATCACCGCGGAAGGCACGGAATTGTGCCGACGAAAGTCATCAAGCCTTGATCGGTGTCTTAGGGCAAATAACAAGAAGTTCGTTGCTTAGAACGGCGTAAAAAAATGGGATCGTCCCACGACTTGCAACGCGGCGTAACGGCTTTTGGGCATCTCAGCAACATTGACCAGCCTTTGCCGTTATATGTTGACATGGTTGGCTATTTTTCCTTTTTTCGTCCTGCGACACGTGCGTTAGGGATAGTGGACTAGTCATTGTCCTCTTTTGGTGAGACATCCTCCCGGGTCGCAATGAGGGACAGACCATGAAGATTTGTATGATTGGCGCGGGGTACGTAGGGCTTGTCTCGGCCGCATGCTTTTCGGATTTCGGCTGGACCGTCATTTGTGTCGATAAGGATCCCGGTCGTCTCGCCGACCTGAAAGCCGGCCGATCCCCAATTTACGAACCTGGTCTCGATGACCTGATTGAACGGAATATCAAGGCCGGTCGACTGCTGTTCACCGACGATCTCGGGCCTGCAGTCGCCGACGCCGACGTCGTTTTTCTCGCCGTAGGCACACCTATGCGACGGGGCGACGGGTATGCAGACCTTTCATATGTCTTCACTGCCGTCGAAGAAGCGGCCCCGCATCTTCAAGGGTTTACCGTCGTAACGACAAAATCGACCGTGCCAGTCGGCACGAGCCGCGAAATCGAGCGGCGCCTCAGAGCCAAACGGCCGGACGCAGATGTTGCAGTATGTTCCAATCCCGAATTCCTACGTGAAGGCTCGGCCATACAAGACTTCACGCACCCTGATCGCGTTTTGGTCGGCGCCGACGACGACCGTGCGCGTGAAGTTATGGGGCGACTTTACAAGCCGCTAGCCCTTCGTGGCTCGCCAGTGATGTTCGTCGAACGCGAATCGGCCGAGCTTGCGAAATATGCGGCGAACGCGTTCCTCGCGCTCAAGATCAGTTTCATAAACGAGATAGCCGACTTGTGCGAAAACCTTGGGGCCGACGTGCAGGAGGTTGCATCGGCAATCGGCAAAGATCGGCGAATCGGTGACAAGTTTTTGCATCCTGGCCCAGGATACGGCGGATCTTGCTTTCCAAAGGACGTCTCTGCGCTGATCCGAACGGCGCGCGAAGCAAAATCGCCGGTATCGATTATCGAACAGGTCGAACGCGTCAACCTTGAACGCAAACTGGCGATGGCGATCCGGATCGAGGAAGCAGCGGGCGGATCCGTTCGCGGCAAAACCATTGCGGTCCTAGGATTGACGTTCAAACCCAACACAGACGACATGCGCGACGCGCCCAGTCTCGTCATTGTGCCGATGCTGCAGGAACGTGGGGCGACGGTTCGGGCCTGCGATCCCCAGGGTCGCCGCCAGGCTGAGCCTCTGCTTCCGGGGATCGTGTGGTGCGACAGCGCCAACGAGGCAGCCGACGGCGCCGACGTGCTTGCCGTCGTCACGGAATGGAATGAGTTTCGGGCACTTGATCTCGAAGCCGTCAAGACCCGCATGAAAGGCAAAGTCGTCGTCGACCTGCGAAACGTTTTCGACGCCGATACCGTGCGTGAGCTTGGCCTTAGCTATTCGGGAATCGGCAGGGGCCACCCCTCGACCTCGAAGCAAGATCAACGGTCGCGAGATACCGACACAGAGTTCCACCCTGTACATGCGGGGAAATAGCCGGGTCTGGAATTGCCGCCTCGCCCGGCTAAGGTTGCCTGCGCAATTCTTCAGGCCAATCGGTTGAATTGGGTCGAGAAAAACCGACATCGATAGTTTTCCACGGCTTCCGAGCCGCCACGACGACCTCGCGCAAGCTTCGAATAGCAAGCTCGGCAAGAGCGCGAGGGGTCTCTTTACATGGCAGCCACGAAAACCACTGCGAGCGGTGGCATCGACCTTGGTCTGGGTCAACGCGATGCAGGCTTGGCC
>JBEVLH010000284.1:0-4353 GCA_040509255.1 Hyphomicrobium sp.
ACGCCCCGGCGTCTTAACGGCTTCCACTATGGCTTTACTTCGAGCCGCAGGTTTTCGTCGCTTTATTGTAGTTTCCGCACTTGAGCGTCACCCAGTCGGCCTCGAGATCCTTCGAGCCCGGCAGGAAGTCAGACCATGCGTCGCCCGGGACCAGACCCTTCGTCTGCCAGACCACGTCGAACTGCCCGTCGTCACGAATTTCGCCGATCATGACCGGCTTCGTGATGTGATGGTTCGGCAGCATCTTCGCGGTGCCGCCCGTCAGGTTGGCCTGCTCTGTGCCTGGAAGTGCATCGATGACCTTGTCGGGATCCGTCGTTCCAGCCTTTTCGACGGCCTTCACCCACATATTGAAGCCGATGTAATGCGCTTCCATCGGATCGTTCGTGACGCGCTTCGGGTTCTTCGTGAACGCATGCCACTTCTCGATGAACTCTTTGTTGGCCGGCGTATCGACTGACATGAAGTAGTTCCAGGCAGCCAGATGGCCGACGAGGTTCTTGGTGTCGATGCCGGCAAGCTCTTCTTCGCCGACTGAGAATGCGACAACGGGAATGTCGGTGGCCGAGATGCCCTGGTTGGCGAGTTCCTTATAGAACGGCACGTTGGCGTCGCCGTTGATCGTCGATACCACGGCTGTCTTCTTGCCGGCTGAGCCGAATTTCTGAATGTCGGACACGATCGTCTGCCAATCGGAATGTCCGAACGGCGTGTAGTTGATCATGATGTCTTCTTTGGCGACGCCCTTGCCCAGCAGGTACGCCTCGAGAATTTTGTTGGTCGTGCGCGGATAAACGTAGTCGGTACCCGCAAGCACCCAGCGTTTCACCTCGCCGCCGTCTTTGCTCATCAGGTAGTCGACGGCTGGAATAGCCTGCTGATTAGGAGCCGCACCCGTATAGAAGACGTTGCGTTCGCTCTCTTCGCCTTCGTACTGGACCGGATAGAAAAGGATCGAATCCAGTTCTTTGAACACCGGCAGCACCGATTTGCGCGACACCGACGTCCAGCATCCAAATACGACGGAGACTTTGTCCTGCGCGATTAGCTCACGTGCCTTTTCGGCGAACAGAGGCCAGTTCGAAGCCGGATCGACAACAACGGCTTCAAGCTTCTTTCCGAGCAGACCGCCTTTTTTGTTTTGCTCCTCGATCAACATCAGCATGGCGTCCTTCAGCGTCGTCTCGCTGATCGCCATGGTGCCTGAAAGTGAATGGAGGATGCCGACTTTGATGGTCTCTTCGGCCTGGACCGATGCGGCAAAGCCGGAAGCCAGGATACCCGCCGCGATGAACTTACTTGCGCTACGAAACAAGGTACGAATGCTCATATGCCACTCCGCTAGTATTGACCAAGAATGGAAAGGAGACATGCGTGGCTCCCGGGAGAAGGGAAGAAGGCGCATGTCTCCAAGCCGGCAAACTGATTGGCCTCAGAACTGAAGCTGAATACCTCCGATGAACCGGTCGATGTTTTCGTTGCCTGCATTGTCGACGTTCTGCTTCGAGTAGAGCGCCGACAGGCGAGCGTCGTGGCCTTTGAGGATGTAGTTCGTTCCGATCGAGTACTCACTGATATCCGGACCGTTCGTCTGGTCGAATTCCTGGAAGCGGAACACCGGCTGGAATTTTCCTGGCCCGATCTTCTGATTGATCAGGTAGCTCGTCAGGATCAGATAGCTGTCGCCATCGGCGAGCCCGTTGCCACCAACAGCCGAGGTATCGAGTCCGCTGGTGTCGTAGTGATAGTAGGCCCCTTCGAGCGTGAAGACGTCACCGCCCCACACCTTCTTCTGCATCAACGCGTCGACGTTGAAGCCCGAGAAGTCGCCCGACGTTACGCCATTCGTCGCCGCGTCTTTCTGAAACTGACCGACGATCGCGACAGAGAGAATTTCCTTCTCGCCGTAGTAATCGCTCGATGTGTAATAGCCCGCTTCCTTGTCCCAGAAATCGTACTGCAAGCGGCCTGCAAACAGGGGTCCGCTGGCATCCGGATTGCTGCAGCTGTTATCTCCGGCAGTGCAGCCCTGGAAACCGCCGAGCTCATACTTGAATTTGCCGATATCGCCCCAAACCGAGCCACCGTTGTCACGACCCGCAAAGATCGCGGGATACGCGCTGACAAGCGGATATTCCCACGTGCCCAGATAATAAGGACCGTCAAGGTTGGCGCGATCGCTGGGCGCGAGCATGCGGCCGGCCCAGACGTTGAACGACGGAGCAAGCTCGACCCGGAGAATGGCGTCCAGCGTCCTCAGACGCGTGATGTCGCCATCGTCGTCCGGATCGTGGTCGATTTCCGTGTTGTACGTGAACCCGATGACCTTGGTGAACTGACCGTTCGCGTAGATACGCGCGCTGTTGAGCGAGAAGTCGTTCTGATCGATCGCATCATGGTTGTAGATGTATTGCCCCCGGATGCCGGCACCGAACTGGATCCACGAGTCATCATCCCAAAGCTCGAACTTGGGTCCTGCGAATGCGGCAGAGCCGCTTGCGAGAACCATCACGCAGGTGGCCGCAGCCAAACCTCGCTGAACACGTGTCATTCGTAAATTCCCCCCGGAATTCGAACAGCAGCCAAACCGAAAGTCGAAGCAGACATGACGAAAAACCAGCCGACGTGGAGCATTCTGCTGAATTCGACTTTAGTCAGATTGTTGGATTTTCTGAAGCAAATACAGAGACTTAGGTGCACATATTTCCGCCACGCGGCGCACAACTATTGGCCAGATCTTTCTCCCGGCCTTTGAAAAAAGGAAAATTGGACACAATCAGTGACTTAAAGCGCATGTGGAGAAGCGCCGGCTTTTGTCACGATCTTGAATTGGGTGAAAAATCAGGCATTTGACCGTTCGCAATTCCGAGTGGCCCGGGAAAAATTCAAAATGCTGCGTGTTGGTTTTGTGACAGCGTCGTCACACCCGAGGCACAGCTCTAAGCGCCAAAAAATTCTTCACAGTTCGGTTCGGGATAAAGCGGGTCACGGCTGGCACAACCGGCGTTCCGACGATGGCCCGGATGTTAGGACCCGCCGCAAACGTCAGCTTTGATCGCGATGCCAATAGAAATCAGTCCAATTTTACGAAGTCTTAGATAAAATTTGACGGTTTTGTTTATACTTTGAACCTAACCTGACCCGCGCTCGTCCTGTTTTGCGTGGGTGCCCATGTCGTCAAGCTCATCTTCACATCGCTCTCTGTCCCGTCGCAGCGTAATCCCGCGCCCGGTGCTGACCGCCGATGCCCCGTTGGCCGATTCAACCATAGTCGAACCTCGCGAACCGACGTTTGCCGCCAACGCCCAGCTTTCCCATCTCGAAGAAGCCGTCCACGACTGGCGATTTGAGGACGCAGCGAAGAGGCGTAGAAGCGAGCCCGGCTCGACGCCTGATCCAACCCCCGATGACACGCTTGATCCCTCGCCCATCCTCGCTCCCAGTAGGGGCGTCAGTTCGGTCACGGTAATAAAGTCATCGATCGCTGTAGCGGTTGCCGTCGCGCTCGGCTGGATGCCGGTCCAGCGCCTGCTCGCGACCACCAGTGCGGAAGCCGTCGTCAATGCCCGGATCATCACGGTGAGAGCGCCCATCGCCGGCGAAATCACCATGGCGAATTCGGCCACCGACATCGGCACGCTCTTCCAGGCCGATCAGACGATCCTGACTATTCGCAATTCCCGCGCCGACACCAATCGCCTGATCGATCTCGCAAGACAGCGCGACCAGCTCAAAACCAGCATTGGGTCGCTGGAAGCCAAGAAAGCGTTCCTTCAAGCCAGCCTGAAAGAACTCGAGGCTCAGCAGGAACGATTTCGCCTTGGACGTATCCAGCAGATCGAACAGCGGGTGCGAGAGGCCGAAGCCGATATCGCGTCCGCCGAGGCCCAATATGCCGTTGCAGCTGCTGCATTGAAGCGCGCCTCTCATCTTCGCGGCACTGACGCAGTCAGCCAAGCCTACCTCGATAAGGCCCAAGGCGACGCGCGCGTCGGCGAGCAGGCCATTCGCGCCCAGGTCGAGCGTAAGAAAGGCGTCCTTGTCGAACTCGATGCCGCGCGGAAGGGCACATACGTCGGCGATAGTTACAACGACACACCTCAGTCAGCCCAGCGCAAGATGGAGGTCGCCCTCGAGCTTTCCGACGTCGAAGCCCGCCTCGCTGGCAGCCAGATCGAACGCTCCGCCCTCGAGACCGCGCTTGCCGCCGAACAATCGCGCCAGAGCGAAATGTCCCGCGTCGACATGCGGTCGACGGTGGACGGACGGGTCTGGGAACTGCTGACCGCTCGAGGCGAACACGTCAACGCCGGCCAGGTCCTCGTCAAGCTCATCGATTGCGGAAGCGACATC
>JBEVLH010000285.1:0-15730 GCA_040509255.1 Hyphomicrobium sp.
CGATTGCCCGTGGAACCTCCGCGCGCGCGGATCGTTTCCCTTGCATGGCAATCAAACGCGCGCTTCTGATCTCGTCGATGTTGCTGGTGGCCGCCGGTGGGGCAGGGGCACAGGCGCCGCCTGCGCCGTCGACTCCCCAGGCCCAGACCGCTCCACCTTCGCCGCAGCGCGCCGCCGCCAACTGCGCGCCGATGCAGCAACCCTCGGCCGGTAGCGCTGACAAGGTTCCGGACGGGGCGACCACCGGCCAGCGGGCCGAGCCGCTCGGCGACAAGCTGGCGCGCTCGGATGGCGTGTTGTGTCCGCCGGCAGGCGTCGATCCGGAAATGCACGCACCGGCGCCGGACGCCGGCAAGACGCCGGTGATCCCGCCGCCCGGCAGCCCCGGTGGCGACCCATCGATCCGGCCGAAATAGCAGATATTTTTCCGGCATTTGAGCGGCGAAGCTCGCTTCGCTTGACAGCCGTGCGACCCACTCCTTATATGCCGCGCGTTCGCAGGCGCGGCATATGTCGTCGCCTTGTGACGCCGTGGCGGGGTAGCTCAGCTGGTTAGAGCACGGGAATCATAATCCTGGGGTCGGGGGTTCGAGTCCCTCTCCCGCTACCACTCTACCCCACACTCCTCTGACCCGGTTGGGGTAGGCGGAGTCCCCGAGCAGGGCATTTAGCCGACCGGCTATTTCCACGCAAACGCCGCTTGGACGCTTGGGATCGCGAAACACCGTTACCGTTTGGACCAAGTCTCTGATGGCTTCGGCAGCCTCTCCATCACCGGCTTTGGCACCCTTGCCTAATGCCTCCTCGAGACGTTCTAGCTGCTCTTCATATCGTTTGAGGATGGCCGGATGCAGCGCGACATCTTTCGGTGCAGGCGGTTCGTGCTTTAGCTCTTCGGAGATCCGGGTTCGCTGAGCGGCCACCGCCGTAGATTGCGGGCCCAATATGGCCGGGTCGCCATGTCCTTTTGCTATCGCATTTACCAGCCTGTCGATTTCCCGGGTCAATTGGCCATGCTGCTGCTCAAGACGATGCCTCTTTGCGTTCGATGCCGCTGCGAGGCGCTTACGCTCCTCAAGATAGGTTCGTACGTACTCGGAAATAACCTTTGGAGCGCGCAGTTCTGCCTTCAAGCCGCCGAGAACGGCGCTCTCGACGATATCCAAATAGAAAGTCTTGGGATCGGGGCATGTGCCGCTTTCTGCCGCCGCCGAGCAACGAATGCGGTCCCGTCCCGATTTGTCTTTTCCGTTCGTTGCCATGCCCGAGCCACATGAGCCGCAGCGAAGTAGGCCAGAAAGCATCCGACGAGGTCGGCGCAGTTGGCCCGGATGGACGCGATTGCGTTCATCCTTTCGAGTCCTGGCGGCTGCAAACAGCTCTGGCGAGACGATTGCAAGATGTGGCACTTCGGCAATCTGCCAATCACTCTTCAGATTTGGCCGAGAAAGCCTGTTTCCAGTTTCGGGATCCTTGACCATCCGGACCTTGTTCCAGACTAGTCGCCCCACATAGAGCTCATTCTGGAGGATGCCTGCTCCTCGTTCGCGGTTGCCGTTGATTGTCGAGGCGTTCCAGGTTCGACCTCGAGGAGGGGCTATTCTGTCACTATTGAGATCATGCGCGATTTCGCGGGGCGTTCGACCATCGACGTATTCTTGAAAGATGCGCCTGACCACCTGCGCCTCGGCCTCTACGATGACGCGTTCGCCGTTTTTACCGGGAGCGGGCGTGTAACCGTACGTCAGTCCTCCTGCGGACAAACCTTGCTTGACGCGACCTGCCAGGCCCCGGCGTACTTTATGAGCGTTGTCCTCGCGAAAAAGCTGTCCGACTAGACCGCGAAGGCCGACCAGCACGGTGTTGACGACGCCTTCGTGCACCGCCCGAATTTCGATGCCAAGAAAAGACAGTCGCTTATGGATGCCTGCAAGGTCCTCCATGTCGCGCGAGAGACGATCAAGTGCCTCGACGATAATGACGTCGAAGCACTTCTCTCTCGCATCATCCAATAATCTTAGCAGGCCATCGCGTCCCATCAACGACCCGCCGGAGCGGGCGCGATCTTCATAGCTGCCGATTACATTAAACGCCTCGCGATCCGCGTAAGTCTGACAAAGCGAAAACTGATCCTCAATGGATCTTTCATTCTGAAGATCCGTCGAGAACCGGGCATAAATCACCGCTCTCTTCCTTACTTTGTCGTCTGGCGAGTTCTCGTTCATGATCTTCCCTTGCAGTCAGACGGGCAAGCACGCGCGCAAGGCGTAGAATTGCCTCGTCCGGATCACTCTGCAAGGAAGATTTTCGACCAGCGTTCCGCACGATCGAACCTCAAGGTCCGCGCACAATCTGCGAGCTGCAGGTCTCTGCGCCGCGTAGCTACGAAACACAGGAATCTTCATTCGATCAACGCCAAGCCAAACATAGCTGCAGCATCGTGCGCCTAGGTCGGAATACCTGCATCATCTCGGTACGACCGATTGCGGTCAGGTCAAGCCGATCACATTTATGGTATTGTTGTAACTCGTATAAATTGCATTATAAATTTAATGCAATCGAGGAGGTATTGTGTCTCCGTGGCACTCAGGCAGGAGGCTCGCCTTCGGCGATGCCGATGCTAGAGTCCTTCTCCTAGTGAATTCACACTTCACGCCCGCACGATCGAAACCTACAGGCGGCGTTGCCAACCCTAAAACCTCGCATCCCACGAAGGATTATGCGGCATTTGATTGAAAAGTTATGTCGGATATCAGGCCGACCTTTTGGTGAATCTGTCTAATCTATCGAGCATCAGCGCGTGGCACGTGGCGTATATCGCTGATGAGAGACCGCGATTCGGCGCTCCCGCCCCCTTATCCTGGTATTGGAAGGAGCGCGCGATGATCAAGCGGCGAAATCGTATCAAGCAGATTTTGACTCTCGAAGAGCGACTTTCTCTGGCCAGCCAACTAGCGCGGGACGAAGCGCGAAAAATGCCTCCTGGCAGCGAGCGGGAAGGCCTAATTCGACGCGCTAGGAGACATGACGTTGCCGCGCATATGAGTGCATGGCTCACATCACCCGGTTCGCGTAGGCCAACCTAGACAACGGAGTGGTCGCCGTGGGTCGGGATTTGCTGGAAGCACAGTCTCTGCGTTTGATGCAGGCTTTCGAGAAAATTGAAGACTTCGACGCAAGAGAGGCGATCATCACGATCGCAGAGTTTGCCGCGAGCCGCGCAAGGGCTAAAGCGAGTGGTGTTGCTGAACGTTTCTTTACCCTGAACAGGGCGCGATGACCTCACGTGAGCGCCGAACGCGTTTGGCTCTATCAAATGCGATCGATAGTGAATGGGATAACGTATGCTGCAACTGGGGGCGCACTATGAACAGTGAAAGTGCTGAAGTGAGAGCAGCGCGGCTGCTTAGGGCTTTCTTCGAAAGGCACGAGTCCGCAAGAGAGAATGCCCGGACAGTATCAGCGGGTGGCGTCGTCGAGCCCTCAGCAAATGACATTGCTCGGCCTGCCAAGCGGCACGCACCGTGGCCGCTCCCTTGGCAAAGCGCCTAACAATCGGTGCACGGCCAGGACTGCTGGGTACTAGATAAACCGTTTGGTAGGGCCTGGGTATTCTACAAATTGTAAGCCTGGTACGCCTGCTCGTGTCATGCTTTGAACCGCTCAACCTCAACTCCAGTGGGACCACCCTATGACAGAGAAGGTTTTTGACGCTCAGTCGCTGCGACTTCTAAAAGCGTACTTTAGCATCACAGACACTGACGCCCGTGAGATAATCGTTGCCTTGGCCGAGGCTGCTGCCAGCGGAGCAAAACTGAAGGCTCGAATGACGAACGATCTGATCGAGACAAAGAAATTGTCCCATTAACAGTCCCGCGTGTCTGGGGTATTCGCGCCGAACTAGCAACCTTAGGGCAAGTCACCTATTGGCCTCGTATCACCGGCTGAGGCTCGTCCGTAGGCGTCGGTGGCTGGGAGTCAATGATTTCCCGCCTACTGGCCCCGGAGTACCAAGCAAGTGGTTCGATATTATTTCGATGTTCGTGAGGGTGACCACGTCACCATTGACGATGAGGGCATGGAATTCGCCACCCGCGAAAGAGCGTTGTTGGAAGCAGCCCAGTCTGCTGCAGAACTTGCACGAGATCAGATTCCGATGCACCCCACAGGCCATAGGATTGTCATCGAAGCGCGCGACTCTGAGGGGCCAATATTGTCCGTGAGGGTGATTTTTGAGTCGATTGCGCTCGAAAACTTCGGCACGGACGGAAGGGCAGACAAAGTGATCCATCCGTCAGCTGAAGAGGTTTTCCGGCTATTAGAAGCTTTCTCTCTTGCCGACTCGAAGACAAAAGCCGAGTTAGTCGCCTTGGCCGAACGCCTTGCAGCAGAATCGCCTGAATTTGCCGAGCAATTGAGGAAGGATAAAACCAAGCATTGAAGGTTGCTTATACGTCCCGTTTTTCCGCCGGTTGCGCCTGCAACTCTTAGTAAAATAGGTCCTCCTAAGCATAAATACGGACGGGACCTGGCAGACCCATTACAGCTATGTCGGATAGCGTACCGAAACTCCCGGTCGGCCTGCGCGTTAATCTTCGTCATCGTGTTGCTCTAGGCATCCACCGGTGATGAGAACGCCGGTCGCGCTCCCACCTTCATCGGAACGGACCGCCCAGATGATCGAGCATCGCGAGCAAAATGCGATTTTCAAGAGGCTTCCCGCCCCTGTGGTAGGACTGCTCGCCCCGTACCTTAGTTCCGTTTCGTTGGAACAGGGCCAGATAATCGTCGATAGTGGCCAACACGTTCGTAACGTGATTTTTCCGCACAGCGGAGTGCTGTCGTGTGTAGTTGAGACTATCGAAGGCGCAGGAATTCAAACCGCTACGATCGGTCGAGACGGGGTGTTCGGCGGACTGCATGCGCTGGATCACAAAAAGTCGATCAATAAGGTTGTTGTACAGGTTTCGTGTTCAGCGAGCGCGATCGATTGCGGCCTTCTCAAGGTACTTGCCCTTCGACATACTGACTTGCGCGATCTGCTCGTCCAATACGAGCAATTTAATTTAGCCCAAGTACAGCAGACCGCAGCTTGCAACGCCATACACAATATCGAGCAACGCACGTGTAAGTGGCTTCTACGAATGCACGATCTCGTGGGGATCGACTTGCCTCTAACCCACGACTATCTGGCGCAGATGATAGGCGTGCGGCGAACAAGCATTACGACAATAGCAGGCGGGCTTCAGGATCATGGTCTCATCAAGTATTCACGCGGCAAACTGAGACTCATCGATCTAGAAGGGATAAGGGAAAGCGCCTGCGAATGCGCAGACATTATCAAGAACAGCTATACCGAACTACTTGGTGAGCCCGGGCTACGCATCAACGGCGATCAGGCTTGGCCGACTCCGTGACGAACCCCGATCCATGTTCATTTAGGCCAACGCGCGTTTCCGTTCTATTGTTTCCGAGGGGACATAGCACTTTGTGATCGCGTGTGCTGGCGTCGTGGCGAACCCGCCAAGCCACGCGGCCTCCAGTGCCGGACGCCTAGCAAACTTGACCATTCGCTCCGGAGGCGTCAGTCAAGGACGTCCCCCGCTCGATGACAACGATCAAGGAGTCGTCGCCAGCCATGCCCTCGTGGTCAAAGACCTGGGCGCTGGTCTTTCCTAAGCCGTCGTCGTAGTGACGATCGATATCGCATCAGCAGAGACGGCAACCTTGTCGTCCTCCCGGCGATTACGCCCCGTCTTCGTCGTCTACGACGCGATCGACCAAGCCGGGAGCCGAAGACGGCATCGTCTGCGATGCGCCAGTCATTCAACGCAGTCGCCCCTTGTCAACATGAAGACGTTTCCGAAAGAGTGATGATGCTTGATGGCTAGCCGCGGGATAGATCGCGGCCTTGTTGCTCAAGCCAGTCGCAAAAGACCGCGATGTTTGGGTCACCTCTTCGTGCCTCGGGCAGATAGGCGTAGTAGCTGCGCGCTGGTAAGCTGATGCTTGGAAATGGTGTTACCAATCGCCCTGCTGCCAAATCGTCCGCTATCAAGGCGGTCGGGCCCATTGCGACGCCGAGTTGATCGATAGCCGCCTGAATAGTCAGATAGAAATGATCGAAGGTCAGTGACGATTCAGGACGAAGCGCGGGTTCGCCGGCTTCGGTCAGCCAGTCGTGCCATAGTCGCGGCATCGAAGAGACGTGCAGTAGCGTGAGGCGGGAGAGATCCTGAATCTCAATCAGTGGTGTCTTGTCCAGCAATACCGGATGACAAACCGGTAGCCGACGCTCGCCGAATAGAAAGCGCGAGGTGTAGCCGGGAAATGTGTCAGGACCACCGCGGATCACGACGTCATAGGGCTCCGCCACTGCGTCGACGGCTTCGTTCGACGTGCTCAGGTGTACCTCGATGTCGGGATGCTCCGCGCGAAACGCGCCCATGCGGCGTAGCAGCCAGCGCAGGCTGAAGGTCGCAAGCGCGTTGACATTCAGCGTGATCGTCGGCGCGTCATGCCGCCTCTTGCGATGCTTCTGCACGGCCACGGAGATGCGGTCGAGCGCGGGTCCGAATTCGGCCAGCAGCGCAGCGCCGGCCGGCGTCAGGACAACCCGGCGCGCCGAGCGTCGGAAAAGAGTTGGTGCCCCCAACCAGTCTTCCAGCAACCGGACCTGCTGACTTACGGCGCCGTCAGTTACGCTGAGTTCTGCGGCCGCCTCCTTCATGCTGCCGAGGCGTGCAACTGCCTCAAAGGCGCGAACTGCGTTCAGAGAAGGTAAGCTACGGCGCGAGACGAATGTGGGCATGGCAGAGAATTTCTAATCCATGATTGTAGTATTACTGGTTTGTGACAATCACTCATTCGGTTCAAGGTCGATTTCTCGGATTTGGAAGTCGTCAGGGTTGGTCCAGCTCGATCCAGCTCACCTATCTCCAGATTTCCTACCATTGCGATTTGCCTCGGATCCCCATGACACAGCCGGACGCTACAATCACCGCCGCCGCAGTCGCCCCGGAACACGGGCGTGCACGCCGCACGCTGACGCTGACCGGCCTCAATCACGCGTTGCATGACGGCTTCACTGACGCGATCTACGTGTTGCTGCCGATTTGGCAGTCCCAGTTTGCGCTGAGCTATAGCGTGCTTGCGATCTTACGCGGGCTCTATTCAGGCACCATGGCCTGCCTGCAAATTCCGGCTGGGCACCTGGCGGAGCGCATCGACGCCAAGATCATCCTGTGCGGCGGCACCTTGCTGGCGGCGCTGGGCTATGCCCTAGCAGGACTTTTGGGGGGCTTCGTCGGGTTGAGCGTGGGGCTTGCGCTGGCCGGCGCAGGGTCGAGCACCCAGCATCCGCTCGCATCCGCCGCCGTGTCGCGCGCCTATGGTCAGGCCGCGCGTCGGCCTCTCGGCATTTACAACTTCACTGGGGATCTTGGAAAGGCGGCGATACCCGCAGCTGTGTCATTGCTACTCGTCGCTGTCGCCTGGCAACAGGCGGTATACGCACTTGCTGCGTCCGGGATCGCCGTGGCGATCGCGATGGCGTTGTGGATGCCGGCCGTCGGGACGGGCCTAATCACCGACACGAAGCAGCACGCGAGCCATGCCGGTCGTGGCCACGGCGGATTTTTCTGGTTGTTGGCGATCGGGATGCTCGACAGCGCGGTGCGCATGGCGTTCCTCACGTTCCTGCCGTTTCTGCTGATCGACAAGGGCGCGAGCACGCCGACTTGCGGTCTTGCGCTAGCCCTGTTGTTTATCGGCGGCGCGGCCGGGAAATTTGCCTGCGGTTGGCTCGGCGACAGAATTGGCACCCGCCGCACCGTTCTTTTCACCGAGATCTCCACGACGGTGTTGATCCTCGGCGTGCTGGTGCTGCCCCTGGCGCCGGCTATCGTGCTGCTGCCGGCGCTCGGCGTGATGCTCAACGGCACATCCTCCGTGCTATACGGCACAGTGCCTGAACTGACGTCGCCAGACCGCACCGCCCGGGCATTCGCAGTGTTCTATACGGGAACAATCGGCGCCGGTGCGGGCGCTCCCGTGCTGTATGGCTTCTTGGGCGATGCGTTCGGACCCGCGATGGCCACCGCCGCGACTGCGGTGACCGCTTTGGCGATATGCCCGTTCATGATCGCGCTCTCCCGGCATCTGGTGGAAGACGCGGACGGCGCTGTTGCTGATCCTAGACCGCCCGGTACCTAAACGTAAGGAGTGCGGGCGTCGCGACGAGAGCCGCCAGAACGATAGTGGCCGACTTTCACAATCGGGAAGCTATCTATATCGAATGACCCTTCAAGCGCCGCTGATCCCTGATCATAGCGAGGTGCCGGAGCTGCAACGCGCGTTTTGGGCCGCACTCAAGGCTACGACCCCAAGAAAGTCGTTCAACTGATCCTCTAAGCCGCCTGGTGGGCTTGCATACCGAGCTGTCGGGCACAGGTCTCTTGAGAAGTTCTGCGCTACTTGTGCCGAACGCTGTCGGGGAGCGCCACGCGCGGGCATCTCGTCGGTGACGCCTGCATCACTGGCGCCATGCATCCCTGACAGGTAATGCCAAGCTTGGCGCATGGTCGGCCTGGAATTCGCAGGCTCATGTTTAGTTTCGCCGACCGTATCACTCGGCAACCCATTCGTAATCGCAGGTAGTCTCGCGACTTAGTACGCGCTGGCACGCACGGTTTCAGTGCCGGGGATCGAGCGTGGCATATGGGCGCAGTCCGATGGGCGATCATCGGATGTTAAACATCGGATGATTGCCAACCAGTTCTTTTTGTGAAATAGCAGTTTCATAACAAAGGCGAATGCCGTGGCTGCTGAGCGCACGAAGCGGGGAAAACGAACCAAGCCGGGCCGCATCCATGCGGTGCTGACGACGCTCGGCCGTGAGATCGCGCAGGAAATAATTCCAACCGGGGCGGCGTTGCCGCCGGAGCCGAGCCTCGAGACTAGGTTCGGTGTCGGACGCGGCGTCATTCGCGAAGCAATCAAGATTCTGGAAGGCAAGGGACTTGTCAGCGTGCGTCCGCGCTACGGCACGCATGTTCTGCCGCGAAAAGACTGGAGCCTTCTCGATCGGGACGTGCTCGGGTGGCTGGTCGGCGCCGACGAGCCGGATCGCGACCTTCTGCTCGCGATCCAGGAAGTGCGCATGATCATCGAGCCGGCTGCCGCGGCGATGGCGGCAGAGCGCGGCACGCGGGAAGACCGTTCGCGGATTGAGGCCGCGCTGGTGGCGATGGAAACGTCGCACGATCAGGCAAGTGCCAGCGCTGCCGACAAGGCCTTTCATCTGGCGATCCTGGATGCGACGCACAATCCCGTGCTGCAGGGCTTCCGGGGAACGATCGATACGATGCTCAGCACAGTGTTTCTGGTCGCCGTTGGAAGTTCGGGCTGGTTTGAAGACAATCTGCCAAACCACGCGGCTGCAGCGCGCGCCATCAGTGCCGGCAACGCGAAGAAAGCCAAGGCGGCGATGGAGCAGGTTCTCGGCTACACGCAGTTCAAGCTGTCAAAAAGGAACGCTCGGGAGAACGTGACCCGTTCATGAGACGGCCGGGAGGGTGAGGAACAAAGTCGACCGGCATTGAAGATGTCGGGGACACAAAAAGGATCAGTCAACTGATCGGAGGGAGCAGACGTCGTGATCGCGTCCAGTAAAAGACCTGGATGGGGGACATTGGGACCGAGGTGGGTGCGGCGAACGACACATTCGCTGGCCGGCACCGCCATGTTCATTGCGCCGCTGCTGGTGCTGGTGGCCATCTGGGCGATCGCGGTTCCGCTTTTTCAGGTCAACCCGAGAGTTTTTCCATCGGTCGCCTCGGTTGCCGATGCTGCTGCCGACGCAATCCGCGATGGATCGCTGATCCGTCACATCGGCGCGAGTCTGGTGCGGGTAGGGCTGGGAACGCTCATCGGCGTGGTGGCGGCCGTTCCATTGGGAATCGCGATGGGCGTCAGTCCCGCCATCTCGGCGTTCCTGACGCCGCTTTTCCGGTTCTTCTCGGTCCTTGCAGGCATCGCCTGGATACCGATCGCAACGCTCTGGTTTGGGTACGGCTTTGGCGCGATCGTGTTCGTGATCTTCAACGCGGTGTTCTTCGTCGTCGCCTACAACACACTGCTCGGCGTTTCGACTATCCCGATTACCGTCCGCAATGCCGCTGCCTCGCTCGGGGCCGGACGCTGGGCGCTGCTGACGGAAGTCCTGCTGCCGGGGGCGCTGCCGAATATCGTGACCGGCGTCCGCACGGGACTTGGTTTTGCCTGGCGCGGCCTGATCGCGGCCGAGATGATCGCAACCAATGTCGGCCTCGGATACATGCTGTTCGTCGCCCGAGATTTCTACAAGACCGAGGTCATTGTCCTCGGAATGATCGTGATCGGTCTGCTGTGGCTGCTGATCGATCGGCTGCTGCTCGTGCCTCTCGAGCGTGCCACGATCGAACGTTGGGGCATGGTGAGGCGGACATGAACCTGGTGCTGCAATTCTGGGGGACTTACGTCCGCGCGACCAAGCGCTGGCCGATCATTGCAACGATCGTGCCGTTCATCCCCGTCGTGGCGCTCTGGAGCATCGTCGCCCATTCCGGTATCTTCCCGCGTGCGTTCTTTCCAGCGCCGGCCGATGTCGGGCGGACCTTCGTCGCCTTGATGTACAAGGGTATCCTGCCTGACTATCTGCAGGACAGCCTGATTAGGCTGCTGAGCGGTGCGGCGATCGGTATGACGCTCGGCGTTCTGCTGGGTGTGCTGATCGGCTCCAGCAAGTGGGCCCATCGCGTGTGCTGGCCCGTCCTGTTGTTCTTTCAGGCCATCGGTGACATTGCCTGGTTGCCCATCCTGCTGATCTGGTTTGGGTTCGGCCTGACGACGATGACCTTCGTCATCGTCTACACGGTGCTGTTTCCGGTCGTCCTCAACACGGTTCTCGGCGTCGAGTCCGTGCACCGCGACCTCGCGCGCGCGGCGCAAAGCCTCGGTGCCTCGCGCATGCGCGTGCTCTGGGAGGTGACTTTACCGGGCGCGCTGCCGAACATCATCACGGGACTTCGCAACGGCCTGGGCTACGGCTGGCGCGCGCTGATCGCCGTCGAGATCATCGTCGGCACCAGCGGCATCGGATTTATGATGTTCGATGCGCGGCGCGCCGGTTCGACGACAGAAATCATTCTCGGAATGATCGTACTGGGGATGCTTTGGTACATTGTGGACGCGTGGATTCTAGCGCCGATCGAGCGCGCCACCGGCCGGCGTTGGGGACTGGTTACATCGTGAAAACACTCTCGCTGAAAAATCTCCAGAAGACCTACTTCGATCCCTATGCCGGTTCGCAGGTGACGGCGGTTCATGACGTTTCGCTGGACGTCGAGCAGGGAGAGTTCGTGTCCGTCGTCGGACCTTCGGGTTGCGGGAAGACGACGGTTCTCAACATGATCGCCGGCTTCATTCCGTATACCGGCGGCGAGATCCTGCTGGACGGAGTCGCCGTCAAAGGACCCGGTCCCGATCGCGGTGTGGTGTTTCAGTCTTTCGCCCTGTTTCCGTGGAAGACGGTTCTGGACAATGTTGGCTTCGGCCCGAAAATGCGCGGGGTACCCAAGGCTGAGCGGGATCGCATCGCCCGCGAATATCTCGACATGGCGGGGTTGTCCCATGCAGCCGACCGCTACCCCGCGGAACTGTCGGGCGGCATGCAGCAGCGTGTCGGAGTGGTCCGGGCGCTGGCGAACGATCCCGCCGTCCTGCTGATGGATGAGCCATTCGCCAGTGTGGACGCGCAGACCCGCATGACGCTGCAGGAAGAACTCACCCGGATCTGGCAGCAGCGCAGGCCCACCGTTATCTTCATCACCCACGACGTTCCCGAGGCGGTCTTTCTCGCCAATCGCGTGGTGGTGCTGTCGAAAGGGCGCGTGCTGGAGCAGATCAAGGTCGACCTGCCGCGACCGCGCGCGTGGGACGACCTGATGCAGGACGACACCTTCAAGCGTCTCTCCGCGGAGGTGCTGCAGATGGTGCGATCAGCATGAGCACCGCCCGCAGGATCCTGCAATCGACACAGGGCCGGGTGGTTCTCGCCGTAGCTATCGTCTGGCTGGCGTTTCAGGGCTGGTTGACCTATGCGGCGCCTGGAAAGGTCTCGGCGCAGCTTGCGGGCACGTCCGAACGCGTCAACGTGCAGGTCGAGATGCCTTTCACGCCGGAGCGGTTTCATGTTCTGGCATTTCAGAAATATGGACGGATCGCCGGAGCCGACGATCATTCGATAGGACTACGAGGTGTCAAAAGAACGGACCTCTATGCCGTTGCCCGACCCTACTGGGTGACGAGTGTGGGGCCAATAAAGGAGGAAGACTGATGATTAAACGCCTGATCTGGTTCGCAATCGCGATCGCGATGTCCTGCACCCCGGGACATTCGCAGACCTTGACGAAACTGAATGTCGGAATGGTAAGCGCCATCGACATGCTAGCGATACCGGTCGCGCTGGAACGCGGCTACTACGAGAAGCGCGGGCTCGACGTGACCATCGCGCGGCCATATGCCACCGGCGTCGACGCTCTCAATGCGCTGCAGGCCGGGGAAACCAGCATCATCCAGGTCGGCGTGCCGATGATCGGTGCCGTGTTGCGCGGGATGGATCTCGTAGCGCTTGGCAATTTCAGCGGGAGCGCCACCAAGACAGGGTCCGATGCAACGATGGCCGTCGTCGCACGCGAAGGCTCGGGGATCGTTGCCGGGGACATCAAGAGCCTCAAGGGCAAGAAGATCGCTACCTCGTTCGGGACGATCAACCATCTCTACATCCTGGCGCTGCTCGAAAAGGCCGGGCTGAAGCCCGATGACGTCACCTTGATCAACACGCCCCCGCCGGACATGACGGTTGCGCTGCTCGCCAAGGGCATCGATGCCTTCGCCGGCTGGGATCCGTGGCCGATCATCGCGCTCAAGGATGTTCCGGGCGCCATTCAGGTGGTTCGCGGCGGCAATGCGATAGCCTATCTTGGTTTCGCCGTGGCCCTGCGTTCGTGGGTTGAAAAGAACGCTGATACGACTGAGAAGTTTTTGGCGGCGACCTCCGAAGCCGATCAGTGGATGCGCAAGAACCCCAAACAGGCAGCCCAGATCGGCACGCGCTGGATTCCCGGCCTGAAGGCAGAGGTCGCCGAAGCCGCCATGGAGTTCAACGTTCAGCAACTGGATCGTCGCCTGTCCGCCAACAATTATCGGGCGCTCTGGAGTGCGCAGGAGCGATTGGAGCGTCTCGGCGTTCTCAAGTCGACGTTTGACGTGAACAAGCACATCGATCCGAAGCCGATTCTCAAGGTCATGAAGGACTATCCGCAGCTATTTGCGGATCTGCCTCCAATTCCTGCGGAAGCCGCCATCGGACCCGACTTCGTATTCAAGCCTTGATCGTGCGGGCGATCCGCTTGTCAGGAGCGGATCGCCCCGGCATCTCGAAGCAGGACACGCGGGCAGGGCGCGATAAAGGTCGAACGCGCATGCCTACCGGCTCAGGCGGAGAGATCCGCCCGGATCATGAGGGCGGATCGCTTGAACCGGTCTCGACACATCAGGAACCTGGGGTCGCGTCCATGTCGGAGGCGCGCGCCAGCGCCTGCGTATAGATGTATTCCCGGATGGTCGTCAGCTTGCCGTCCTGGACGCGGATGGAGAAGACCCAATGGTCCTCGAACGCTCTATCCATCGATTTGATTTTTCCTTTTGCAAAGCCTGTTACCAAGACGCGGCCTCCTGCGCCACGAACTCAGGAGGCTCGGGGTACGAAGTCTCCACCTCGTCGGAAGCCTTCTGGAGCAGATCCGATAATCCAGCGTGCCCGCGGTGCGTGCCGGCCAGCGGCCAGCCGTCCCCCGGAATGATCCACTCGATATTTTCGGCCGTCAGCGCCTGCAGACCTGGCCTGTCGCCGCGGCTCATTGCGGCGAAAAATCCTTCACGATTTGAATGTTCTTTTGAATGCTCATCGGGACATCTCCGTTTGCTCTCCTCAAATCGCGCGGTGATCGATGATCAGCCGATTTCCAGTTGCTGCTGCATGACGGAGGCCTCGTTGTAGCAATGAAATGCGACGATCTTCCCGCCTTTCAGGCGGGAGACATCACATGACGGGACATCGATCATCTTCCCCGTGGGCGCCAGAGTGCCGGAAGCCAGCGCCAGTTCGCTGGTGTGTGTTCCACGAATGGCAATTTCGACGACGACCACGTTGCCCGCGACATGGACGCTGAGCAAGTCGCGGTGGAGGTCGGGGAAAGCTTTCGCGAGGCTGGCGATGGATTCACCGATCGCTCTTCCTCGGAATTTCGTGCCAGACGCCATATCCCACATGTACCCTTCATCGGAGAACTTGGAGACGAACTTATCGACATCCATTCCTTGCCCCTCTCCGGCGGCATAAAGTTCTCTGATGATTTTCTCGTTGTCGGGCATTCTGAAACCTTTCTGTAGTCGATTTGGTCTGTCTGGATTTTCGAAGCTATCGCGCGGCCGCGCTTTCGGCACCGCGCTCATTGAATGTCAGGTGCGGACGTCGGGCGGTGCGATCACGACTTGCCGTCGGACTTGATCAGGTCCTTGAAGATCAGGTGACCCCAGGTGTTTCCGCGCGCCTGCACGAGCATGCCGCCTTCCGAAAGGCGGCCGAGATCGATCGGCGCGAAACCGAGATTTTGCGCGAGCGCCGCAATCTCCGCCCCGGCGGTTTCGTCGTCGCTGGCCAGGAAAACGACTCTTTTGCCGCCAGGCACGGCGGGATCCAGGCCGAGAAGGGCGGCAGCGAGATGGTTGAAGCCTTTGACCAGTCTTGCGCCGATGAAAGCCTGCGCGACGATCCTGGAGGAGGGCTGTCCTCCCAGTTCGTCGGGGGAAACGCCGTAGGCGTTGGTGACGTCGACGATGGTCTTCCCGCGCCAGGTGGGCAGCGCCTTTGCGACGTCCCGGTGAGCGTCGAACCGGACCGCCAGAAAAATGACGTCTGCCTCGAGCGCTTCAGCCAGCTTCTTCGGATAGACTTTGGGTCCGATCGCAGCAGCAACTGACGCGAAGCTTTCCGGATCGCGGGTGGTCGCGACGGATACCTCGATGCTGTTGCGGGCAAACGCCTTGGCGAGAGCCTGGCCGACGGCCCCGAAGCCGATGATCGCGTAGCTCATGTATTTCTCCTTTGGTTCATTGCCCCTTCGGGCGCTCGAATGAGTGAATAGAGCGTGCGGCCGCGCGCCGCGCGTCAGAGTTGGGCGAGACCGCCGTCGACGGCGACCTCGCTGGCGGTCATGAAACTGCTGTCCGATGATGCGAGGAAAGCAGCCACCGCGCCGATCTCCGCCGGGTCGGTCATGCGCTGCAGCGGGTTCATGGAGGCGAACACTTTCTGTCCTTCCTCGCCGAGCGCCGCCTTTGCGAGTTCGGTCGCCGTCGGCCCGGGCGACAGCACGTTCACCCGGATGTCGGTGCCCCTCAGGTCCGCCGCCCAGGTCCGCGCGAGGTTGCGCACTGCCGCCTTGCTTGCGCTGTACGCGGTGATCGCCGGAGCGCCCGTGGTGCCCGCGCTCGATCCGGCCAGGATGATCGAACCGCCGCGACCCATCAGCGGCAGCGCCTTCTGGACCGTGAAGATCGTTCCCTTCACATTGGTGTCGAAGGTCTCGTCGATGTGCGCTGCAGAGATCTTTCCGAGAGGAAGCGG
>JBEVLH010000286.1:0-3797 GCA_040509255.1 Hyphomicrobium sp.
TCGGCTTCGGCTTGGGCTTCGGCTGATCTTGGATCACTTCCACTGGCGGAAGTGTTTGACCTTGCGACGGTGCCGCCGGTTGTCCGTCGGCCGCGGGAGGAGGCTGCGTACCACCGGCATCCTGGGCAAAAACCATATGGGCTCCGCCCGATGCCAACAATGCGACGGCCGCCGCCGAGGCCAGTAACTGACGCGTCATCCCCCGATGTCCTTTTCACCGCATTTCGATGCACGCTGCCACACGTGGATCGCAACGCATCTCCCCCAGTCCGACTCGGACCGTTTCCCCGAACCCAGGAAAATGGACTTTCGCGCAGCGGGTCAATCCGATGAAGGACCTGACTTTTTCCCGCGAGGGCCGTTCGAGGCTGGTCCGTGACATTGCAGCAACGAACGGGAACAGATTCGGGAAAAATTCCCGCTACATTCAGGAACCCTGCTCGCTTCCGAATGAATCGCGATCAATTCGCCGTGGGCGAGCGGCCACCCGGAGAAGCCTGCATCGTCGTCCGATGGCTCGCGCCATCCTCACTCAGCCGGCGTCACCTGCTCATGACCCGAGATCGGCGCCATGGTCTCGAATACGCCGTCGCGCCTAATGAGTGCGTGGAACAGGGCGGCAGCGATGTGCAGCAAAACGAGCGCGAAGAACGCGAACGCAAGGTAGTAGTGCGCATTCCATAGCAGCGCATGCAGACTGTCGCTCTGCGGCAGGATCGGCGGCAAATGCAAACCACCGAAAATGATGATCGGATAATTCGCAGCCGACATCATCGCCCAGCCGATGAGCGGCATGCCGATCATCAGCGCATAGAGTGCATAATGCGAAAGCTCGGCGGCGAGCTTCATCGGCTCGGGCAGATCCCTTGGCAGCGGCGGAGCGCCGAAGCGCAGACGCACGGCAAGACGAAGAAGAGCCAGTACGAGAATGGCGATGCCAAGCGATTTGTGTATCGACACGAGGGTCAGATATTTCGGCATGATGGTCGATACCATTCCGACACCGATGAACAGCATCGACAAAATGCAGATGGCCATCAGCCAATGCAAGGCGCGCTGCAATGGAGTGAAGCGTTGGGGAATGGTCGTCATGGCTTTTCTCCCGGCGCCGTGCGCGGATAGTCTTTGGCTTCCGCCGTCCGAAGATCGAAAGATTTCGCATAAGCTGCCGAACGTGCGGCGGGAAAGGGATCATCAGACGTCGCGATGCCGGGTGGCAGCACAGTCGGATCGAAGTTGATATCGCGACAGGGCCCGTCTCGCTCCGGTTCGATTTTCGAAACCGTAAGCGTCCCGACCTCGATCTTCCGCCGATCGGTGGGCCATGCCTTGCTCGGATCAGCAGTCGGGTCCTCCGGGTTGGCGACGGTGACGAAGAGCTTCCAATGCTGAGGCGCTGCCGCGACGCGCTGCGTGATGTCCTGCTCGAGGAAATCAGGCCCACGCTTTTTGAGCTCGTCCGGCGACACGGCGACGGCCTGCGCGTCCGGCACATACGACCACCGCACCGTATGCGCGACGCCGCCCCCGTCGGTCATCACGAAGGTGTTGAGGCTGTTGTACGGCTCTTCCGCATAACTTGCCGTCCACGGCGCTTTTGTCGCCCATCCGCCGAAATTCGCAAACTCCGGATTGGCCGCGATGAAGCTCTTCATCGCATCGGGATCCTTGCTCTTTGACGCTACGAGCAAATGGTAGAAAGCCTGCGGCGTCGAAACCGGAAAGAAAGGCGCATTGATCATCGCGGCGCGCCAGACCTCGCCGTCAGTCGCGCTGATCTGCAGCCCGAGCCCGCGCACCCGCACCGTGGCGTCAGGCGCGTTGGCATCCGGCGTTCCCAGATTGAAGCGACCAATGGCCGGATACTCGCCCTTGGCGAAGACCGAAGCCTTCGAAAGCTCCGCGCCGCTGCCGTTCGAGGCGAACGTGCCCGTGAAGCAAATACCCTTGGCGTGATTTCGACGATGCCCCAGCGCCGGTCCGCCCGGTGGCGCGAATTCGGCCACCAGCTTGTTCGGTGTAAGACGATGTGGAGAAAACCAACCAGCAGTATATGCGAAGGCCGCCGCGCCCGCGCCGATAACGATCGCGATCAGCACATAAGAACGGAACGGCGGCCGTTGAAAGTCTGACATAGAGGCCTCGCTGTCATCTCAATATTACCGTGGCTCCGCACGGATTATCACTCGATACGAACGACAATATTCGCAAACTTTCCAATTTTTCGCGGATTCGCACGATTTTATCGCTCGCCGCCGCGGCAACGCGCCACCCCGAGCCACTTGAGAAACGAATCCGCCGGCGTCGGCGCCTACTTCCGGACCTTCAGTAATGCCTGCCGGATGCACTCGTCGAGCGGCCCGACTGCCGCTTCGATATCCGAGGCCGAAATCCCTTCGCGAAACGCATCGTGAAGACACTTCATCGCCAGGGCCGGAATGTCGTCGTCGCTGGCGACCCGTCCGACCACATGCCAGCGCAGCCAGTCCGTCAGAAACTTCGTCGTCTTCGTCGACATCGACATTGGGTCACGCGCTGGCTCGGACGATCGGCATCCGGAAACAGGTTGCGGCCGCGGTCGGATTTTTTTCGGCGTGTGGTCGCTCGGTGCAGCGCCGCCGCGCCCATTCTCGAAGTCGACCGCACACTCTTACGTTTCTTCTGCCTTGCGCAGTGATACGTCCGCAGCCCGTGAACCGCCGCGTGGCGGCTCAAGTGCCGAACAAGAGAAGAGAGATTAGAAATGATCCGTCATGAACACGCCCTGGGAGTTCGCGCTTCAAGCGCGTTAGCCCCGATGACGCGATAGACGGCCATCGAGACGATCCAGCTCGCCATGAAAATTCCGACCACGATGAATCCGAAGTTCGTGAGGTCGTCGTTCACAGCGCTTATCGCGCTCCAAACGCCGTGCGTAAGCCCAAGTTTGTTGCCGATCAGACCGAGCGCCTCGATCCCACCGACGAAGATCGCAACGACGACCGACGCCGCCGTAATCGTCATGTTGTACCAGAGCTTGCGGATGGGATTGACGAACGCCCAGCCGTAAGCTCGCGTCATCAGGATGCTGTCCGTCGTGTCCATCAACGACATGCCGGCAGTGAAGAGCGCAGGAAAGACCAGGATCGTCCAGAACGACAGTCCTTGCGCCGCCTGCGCGGCCGAAATGCCGAGCAACCCAACTTCAGTCGCCGTATCGAATCCGAGAGCGAACAGGAAGCCGACCGGATACATATGCCATGATCGCGACACAACCCCGAACAGTGGTCGGAAAAAGCGCGCAAATACGCCTTGGCCGGCCAGCAGCGTGTCGAGATCAGCATCGGTAATTTTCTCGCCGCGCTGCGCTCGTCGAAAAGCCGCCCATACGTCTTTCAGGATGATCAAATTGAGCGTACCGATGACAAGCAGGAACAGCGCTGAGACCGACGTGCCGATGACGCCGCCAGCGTCACGAAATTTCTCAAGCGGCCCTTGCATTGCCGCAGCCGTTGCCGCGATGACGAGCGAAGCGATGATCACGATCGTCGAATGTCCGAGCGAGAAAAACATGCCGACGGAATAGGGCTTCTTCCCCTCCTGCATCAGCTTGCGAACGACGTTGTCGATCGCCGCGATGTGATCGACGTCGAAAGCATGGCGAAGCCCGAAGACATAAGCAAGCAGTGCGGTCCCCATCAGCGCAGGCCGATCGGAAAACACAACAAATGCCCACGCCCATGCGGCAACGTTGGCAGCGATCAGAAACGCATACATCGCCAACGTCTTTGCTGTGCCGCGCGATGGTCGATCATCGA
>JBEVLH010000287.1:0-4709 GCA_040509255.1 Hyphomicrobium sp.
CTTTCGACGCCCGGAGTTGCGAGCGCCTGGTGGCGTTCACGATCACCCAACAAAAGGCCGCCATCTTCGAAGCTCTTGGCTCCATAAGTCGTAACAATGAGATCGGCATTCGAACGCGAAATGTTGGCCGTGATCATCCGGCTCGACCCGAGATACAGCCCGAGCTGCACGGCCACGAGGACGATCGAGAACAGGATGCCGACTAGCGTCACGGCAAGGCGGACGCGGTCGTGCAGCAAGTTACGGAGCGCAAGGGTGAAAACCATGGGCCTGCGGAATCTCTCAAAACGTTTCTAAAGGGTCGCCACGGGGCAACTCATGGCGCTAGCTCTGGACACAATCAACCGGCGCGCCTGGCCCCCGGAGCTATAGCCCTATTGTTCCCCGGCTACCACAGCCAAACGGCCAAACCATCCGCGGCACGTTCTGCCAAACCTAACCGCGACACCCTTCGCCGGAAAGCTGAACACGAATTTGCCGAACCCTTAGCGAGGGTTTAACAAATAAGATCCAATGTTTTGCCTCTTTCGCGGCATAGGAGTATGAAAGTTGAACTTTCATCTGCGGTTTATTGTCATGCGTTGCTTCAACATTGCTAATTGTTCAGGCGCTGCTCTCGCTGCCGCGGGTTTTCTACTTGGCTTCACGATGAGCGCCGCGCCTGCAGCTGCCGACCCGAAAGAGGTGGGCGTCTGGTACGACGATACAGGCAAAGGCGCCGTCAAGATCGAGATCTGTACCCCGACGACGTTGTGCGGAAAGATCTATTGGCTGAAAGAGCCGATGGCCGATGACGGGCATCCGAAGATCGACCGTTTCAATCCCGAGCCGTCGATGCGCAAACGTCCGATCTGCGGGCTGCCGATCATGGGCGACCTCGTGAAGATTTCGGATGGCGGTTTCGACAACGGTTGGGTTTACGATCCAAAGGAAGGTAAATCCTACAGCGTAGCGCTCGATCTCGTCGGCCCGGATACCCTGAAGGTCACCGGCTACAAGGGTATGCGGTTCCTCGGCAAGTCCTTCATTTGGACTCGCGCCCCGACCGATCTGCCATCCTGCGCCGATCAGGCCGCGCTGCCCGCGGTCCCAGCGCCAGTGCCGGCGGTCAGGAAGAAGCAGGCTACGAACGCGTCGAAGAGCAAAACGACAAACGGCGCCTCCAAGCTTGGAGCCGCCGACGTCGCGAAGTCATCTCACAAGAAGAAGAATGCCGAAAAGGCGGGGGCTATTCAGCCGCCCCCAGTTGCTTCGAACTAGACGAAGCGGGCTTTTGCACGGCGACCTTGTCGGCCTGACGCGCGAGCTGACGGTCAACGAATTCCGTCGTGCGATCAATGACATACCCTCGCTGACGGTCAAGCGTAACGAGGTGATAACTGTCATCGAGCACCGACACTTCGACCATTCCACCAAGGCGGCGCTGAAGCGCCATCGTATTCTTGATATCGCTCTGATCGTCATGACGAGGGTGGAAAATCAAAGTATGGAGCTTGACGAGCGGAAGCATGGGCCGCACGTTCCTTACTAGAGAAAGGAACTCGTAGACAGTGCCGCCACCACGTTCGGTGATGTCGGCGGGCATGTTGTCTGAACCGCGCAACGCATCGAGAGCAAAATTACGAATGCGCTCATCCTTAATTCCGTAAGGCGCAGGCGTGCGGAACTTGAAGAGACGTGCGGTCCACTTGTCGGTGACGAGGTGGAACAGTTTGATCGTCTTCGGGATCGCCCATCCGTTGACGGAAAGCGTCGGTGCGTACAGCATCAGGCCACAAGCTTGATCCTGCCGGTAAGCCGCGAGCCTCAGCGCCAGGATGGACCCCGCCGAAGCGCCGCCAATGATGATGTTATCGCATACGGTGCGCAAGTGATCGAACGCGGCGGCTACTGACTTGTACCAGTCCTGCCACGTAGAAAGGCCCGAGATGTCGGTACCGAAGGTGAGGCCCGGCACCACTGGGCAGTACACGGTCATGCCCTTGCGCGACATCGCGTGAGCGACCGTCTTCATCTCCAACGGCGAACCGCCGAGGGAATGGATCAGCAGAACACCCGAACGGCCGCCGGGGATGTACAAACTTCCACGAGGGGCCTGAAATTTTTCTTGGTTTTTCATTACCTACGTTGAACTCGTTATTTCCCTGTCGGAGGCTCTTACGACGCGGGCGCCCTGGATGCCAACGCAACTTTGTCGCGTCGCCGCAGATTTGAGTTTCGTTGCAGATTCCCGAAGTTGAGACGTGATTTGTGAAGCTATTACGAAGTGGCTGAAAACGCCATAGCTTTTGATACCCACATACGTCAATTTGGTTAAGTTGGACGCCATGCCGCGGAGCTTTTCGCCCTTAGTGTTGCTGCGTCGCAGCAGAAGATAAGTTTCCATGGTGCCGCTGCCATCCCTCCGCGCCATTCGGTCTCAAGACCGCTCGTCCGGTGCCCCACCGAGTAACGAAAGCTCCCAGCGCCGGCTTCGTTCCCGACGAATTGCTAGGCCATCCGACTACTTCGTCACTGTTCACCCGCAATGAAGGACATATACTTAAAGGCAGATTAGCCGCCGGGTCTCCGCGAAGGCACAACCGGTAGGACTTGGCTGGGACTGAGCAGAAGTGACCTTTTCCTTACGTCCGCCGATCTCGCTGCTGACCGCTGCAGCCGTCGCAGTTGGTCCAATGTTGCCTTATGCGGCATCTGCTCAACCCATCAGCCGGGCGGACTACGAGGCCTGCCAAGCCAAGGACGACGACGCCTTGAAGGCCGCGGTCGCAACCATTGCGACCGAAGCCATCACCAGCGGCACAAAATCCCTCGACTACAAGGTCCTGGTTGCGGACCAGTGGCGGCAACGAAACCTTGACCAGGTCATCGACAACCGCGTCGACATTGCGGTCGGTGAAGTGACAAGCGAGACGAGCTGGTCAGACAGGTTGCAATCGCTCGCCAACAGCGAGAAATCTCAACAGCTCGCGACCATGGTCGCCGAGCGTGTCTATCGCTCCGAGGCGGTCACAACGGCGATCGAGGATCTCGCTTCTGGCGTCGCCAAGGAAGTCGGCAAAACGATCGAGTTCGCGAGCACCGACGCCGCCGGGCCTCTGCTCGACTGCCTCAAGGCCTACGTCGGACCGCGCTACGGCGGTGCAGTCGCCACCGCTCTCGCAGGCGACGCGAGCAAAGGTATCGTCGTCGATCCGAGCAAGGGGACGAGCGACGTTTCGGCCGGCTCGATGCTCAAGGAATCGGGCGGGGGATTGGCGGGCGCCACCATCCTGATCGTCCGACGCCAGCTTGCGACGCTTGCCCAGCGCATCGGGCAAAGAATTGTCGGCAGCGTGCTCGCTCGTCTCGTTTCGGTGGTGGCAGGAGGTGTCGGCCTGGTGCTGATCGCCAAGGACCTCTGGGATTTCCGGAACGGCGTCTTGCCGATCATCGCGCAGGAAATGAAGGCTCCCGCGACCAAAGAAAAAGTGCGTGACGAACTCGCTAGCACGCTGAACCAGCAGATGAACGAGCACGTCAAGGAGATCGCTCAGGCAGCTGCCGATCAGGTCATCGAGGTCTGGCAGTCGTTCCGACGCGCGCATGCGCTCGTCTTGCGCATTGCAGACCAGAACGGCGAATTCCGGAAGTTTCTCGACGGCGTAAAGCCCGATGCCCTCCCCCGCCTCGATGAGGTGGTGTCCATCCTGGTATCGTCTGAAGGAGAAGGCTCGATCCTGCGGTCGCTGGGGGACGGGTCACTCAATTCGGCCGTGCATTTGATGCCGGAAAAGGGGCTGGAGATCGCGCGCGATCTCAAGTCGGTGCAGGCAGGCCTCGATTGGTCCGCGCTCGCCGGCAATCAGCTCGGCGCCGTGGTCGATTACGAGTTGCATAAACGGATCAGCACCAAGACACTGACACGCGCGTCGCTTGACCGGATTTTGGCACTCAACGACCGAGCCGCCATCATCAAGATCGCCAGCGTGCCGCCTGAAGCACGCGATATGCTCTTCACGTTGAAGTCGGACAGCCTCAACAGCCTTTTGCGGTCGCTGTCGGAAGACGAGTTGAAGGCGTTGGCGGGATATTTGTCGGGGCTGAAACCAGAACCTCGAGAAAAGGTCCTGGAAGCCGTGGCCGCCGAGCCCGCAAAAATGCAGATCCTGGCCTCCCATCGGGTCCGCGACCGCATCATAAACAGCAACGATCAATCGGCCGCGGTGGACATGATGCTGGCGCCGCCCGCGGGCTTCTCCACCGGGGTTGTTCTCAAGGACGTCAGGCTCGTTTGGGACGGGCGCGTGGCGCCCCTGCTGCTATGGGATAAGCACCCTCAGGCCGTTGGAATTGCGGGCTTCCTCGCCCTGGTCCTGCTCTTTTGGCTCGGGCGCCTGTTTCGCCCAAGGCGGATTTCCGGGCCACAGGTCGGCAGGACCTGATCCGTCGTTCCCAAGCTTTCCACATCAATCGCGGTCGCAACGTCTCGAGCATGCGCCTTGCCTGCTATAAGGATTCGCGAAGGTGAACTTGCGACCAAAGGGGGCGGACATGCGCGTTCGGCTGAGAGGCGAGGAGGGGGCTCACGATATGGGTTTGAAGACGCCAGGGATCATCACGTTCATGCTGTCCGTGATCCTGACGGTCATCGTTTTGATGTCTAAGTTCTTTGGTGCAGAGATCCCCGGGATTACCGGGAATGAATCGTGGGCCATGCTCGGCGCCTA
>JBEVLH010000288.1:0-5725 GCA_040509255.1 Hyphomicrobium sp.
CACCGATCAATAGGTGATTCGCTCAGAACCTCGTCCATTCAACGCCTTGTCGTGCGAAACCGTACCCGCTTTCCACAGCGATGGTGCCATTCGGATTGCCGGCCTCGCGTTACCCAAGCGCCGCCTTGACCGCTGCACTCGCCTTCTGAAAATCCATCTGGCCCGCATACTTGGCTTTCAGCACACCCATCACCTTGCCCATGTCTTTGGGGGAAGCCGCGCCGGTTTCCTTGATGGCATCGGCGATCGCGGCCGATGCGGCAGCCTCATCCATCTGCTTCGGCAGGTAGGCTTCGATCACGTCGATCTCCGCCTGCTCGGTGGCGGCAAGTTCCGGACGCCCGCCACTTGTGTACTGAGCGATTGAATCCCGCCGCTGCTTCACCATCTTCGTCATTACCGAAAGAATGGCTGCGTCATCGAGGTCTTTCTTCGCTTCGATCTCGGCAGACTGAATGGCGGCATTGATGAGCCTCAGCGTTCCGACGCGCTGCTTGTCGCCGGCTTTCATAGCCGTTTTGAGGTCCGCGTTGATCTTGGCGCGCATGGTGCGTCTCCTTCAATTCCGGCGAGTGGTTTACGGGCTGCGCACGGGCGGAGGCAACCCTCCTGGCCGGAAACGCCGAAAATGCTGCCCGTAATTGACGTTGAATGGTCGTTACCCTAGGTTCCGCGCAAATTTGGGCGCCGCCCCAACTCCACAAATGGACGACAGATGACTGCACCTGAACCCTGGACAGAAGTGCCCCTGACCGCGCGCCTCGTGCTCGACGACGGAATGGTGATTGCCGGCCGTGGGCTCGGCGCAACCGGCACGGCCGTGGGCGAGGTCTGCTTCAACACCGCCATCACCGGTTATCAGGAAATCCTGACCGATCCGAGCTACGCCGGCCAGATCATTACCTTCACCTTCCCGCATATCGGCAATGTCGGCGCCAACGCGGAAGATACGGAAACGTCGAACCTGGCCTCGCGCTCGGGTGTGCGCGGCTGCATCCTGCGCGCCGACATCACCGCGCCGTCGAACTATCGCGCCGCCGAGCACCTCGACGCCTGGCTCAAGACGCGCGGCATCATCGCCATCGCCGGCGTCGATACGCGCGCCCTGACCGCTCGCATCCGTGAGCGGGGCATGCCCAACGGTGTGATTGCGCACGACCCGTCCGGGAAATTCGATATTGATGCACTAAAGGCCGAAGCCAAGTCTTGGCACGGGCTTCTGGGGCTCGATCTCGTTCCCGAGGTCACGAGCGGCCAAAGCTATTCGTGGGACGAGCAGCGCTGGGTCTGGAACAAGGGCTTCGTGCGCAATGAGCACCCGGAATTTCACGTTGTTGCCGTCGACTACGGCTTGAAGCGCAACATCCTGCGTTGTCTCGCGACCGCCGGCTGCAAGGTGACGGTCGTGCCGGCGACGGAAAAGGCCGACGACATCCTGGCGCGCAATCCAGACGGCGTTTTCCTCTCGAATGGACCTGGCGACCCGGCGGCGACCGGCGAATACGCCGTTCCCGAAATCAAGAAGTTGGTCGATAGCGGTAAGCCGGTATTCGGCATTTGCCTCGGCCATCAGATGCTCGGCCTCGCGCTCGGCGCAACGACCAAGAAGATGCATCAGGGCCACCACGGCGCGAACCACCCGGTGAAGGACTTCACGACCAACAAGGTCGAGATCGTGTCGATGAACCACGGCTTCGCAGTTGATCGCGACAGTCTACCCGACGGCGTCGTCGAAACTCATGTCTCGCTGTTCGACGGCTCGAACTGCGGCTTGGCGCTCGAGGGCCATCCCGTGTTTTCGGTCCAGCATCATCCGGAAGCCTCGCCCGGCCCCCAGGACAGCCATTATCTGTTCACGCGCTTCGTTAATATGATGCGGGAACAGAAGGGTTCGCCCACGACCCGCGAGCGCTGACGTCAAGCTAACCTTGCTGAACTTTAAGATCGATTCCCAAGCGGTTCTGAGTATAACCCGGGAAAAAATCTGGGAGAAAATTGATGCGCTTGTTCGTTGTCGCGATCGTCGGTTTTGCTGTCGCTTCGCCGGAGTTCGCCGCGGGCGCGGATTGCTCGCCGGACGTTCTCGCCGCCATCCAGAAGCAGTTGGCTCTGAAGGCGTTCCGGGTCGAGTTCACCCAGCCGACGGCCGAAGGCGATGCGCATATGAAAATCGATTACATGCCTCCCGGCAGAATGCTCCAGACGGTCACCTCGCCGGCGATGCCTGGCGAGCAGCAGACGATGCTCGTCAATAACCGCGCGTTTGCAGGCTCGGGCGGCAGCTTCGAAGAACTGATGCCGCAGTTTACCCAATCGATCATCGCCGAGGTTTCCTCTGCCTTGGCACGACCGACGAAGCTCAAGGATTATGAGTGCCTCGGCACCGTGAAGTACGAGAACCAGGATCTTCTCGGCTATCGGAGCGAGGACAAGTCCCATCCGCAGGCTGATCCGTCAAAGACGATCGCCCGGACGATTTACGTCGACCCAAAGACCGGCTTACCGGCGTTTAATGTCGTTGCAGCCCAGAGTGAGGGCTCAAAGCCGGTCATCGAGGTCAAATATTCCTATCCGACCGACATCGACATCGTTGCGCCGGCAAACGCCCCCGTGCAAAAGCTCCGTTGACGCCGGACGACCGGCTTTACCCAGGATATCGCGATGCGCCGTATTGCACTTTCCGCCGTCTTGATCGCCGCGCTTTCCGCGCAGGCGTCGGCGCAAATCTCGCCCCCGAGCCCAGCCGGCAGCAAGCCCAACGCCAATCCGTGTGCGGACGAAGTCTCTGCTGCGCTCCAGAAACTCCGGAAGTCGTCGTGGTTCCGCATGGACACCCAGATGATCACCGAGAACGGCCCGACGTCGATGCAGATCGAGTACGTGCTTCCCGATCGCATGCATCAGATCGTGACCGTCCAACTCACCAACAAAGTCTCCGAACTCATCCTGGTCGGCAATCAGGCCTGGTCGAAGCAGGACGGTGGCTGGCGAGCCGTGCCGGCGCAGGTCGCGGCGCAGCTTCGCGACCAGATGGATGACACCGTCGTGAAGCAACAGACGGACGTCGGTAACTATGCCTGCAAGGGCAAGACGAACGTCGACGGCCGCGATGTCCTCTCCTACAAGCTCGAGACTGAGCCCGAGAAAGGCGAGACCACAGGCACTAATCAGGCCTTCCGGATGTTCTACGTCGACGCGCTCACGGGCTTACCTGCGAGCAACGCGCTTTTGGCGCCGGGCCACGAGACCAAACCGATTTTCAAGACCACGTATTCCTTCCCGATCGACATGCAGATCGCCCCGCCGAAGGACGTATTGCCCGATGCTCCACCGCCGGCATCGGCCAACGCGCCGCCCTCGAGCGGCAAGTAGGATTTTCAAGTCGTAGCGTCATTTCGCGCCCGGATGGCAGCCATGCCGGCGTGAGCGATGACCTCCGCGCGTCCCGGCGTTAGAAGCTGGCCCGGAGATTCCCATGACCGTCCTCGACACATCCCGCACGGCGCTGCGCGCGCCGGTCGCCAGCGCCTCTCTCGCCGTCCTCTTCGCAGTGAGCTTCTCCCATCTGCTCAACGACGTTATGCAGTCGTTGTTCACGGCGATCTACCCGATGCTGAAGCAGAGCTACAGCCTGAACTTCTGGCAGATCGGGCTGTTGACGATGGCGTTCCAGATCACGGCTTCGTTGTTGCAGCCGTTCATTGGCCATTACACCGACAAGCGCCCGGTTCCCTATTCCACCAGCATGGGCATGGCGTCGACCTTCGCCGGCCTCATCCTGCTGGCGTACGCCAACAGCTACGCCGGCCTGCTCGTCGGCGCGGCATGCGTCGGCATCGGCTCGGCGATCTTCCATCCTGAGTCATCGCGTATCGCGCGTCTTGCATCCGGCGGGCGCCACGGCTTCGCGCAGTCCCTGTTCCAACTCGGCGGCAACTTCGGCACGGCGATCGGCCCGCTGCTGGCGGCATTTATTGTCGTGCCGCATGGACAGCAGAGCATCGCCTGGTTCGCGGCCATCGCGTTGGTCGCCATGGTGATCCTGTGGAAGATCGGCGAGTGGAGCACCTCGGTCGGCGCTCGGCGTACCGCCGGCGTTCATCGCGTCGCGCTCATCCATTCCCGCCGCCGCACGGCAGTTGCCCTGACGGTTCTGGCTGTTCTCGTCTTTTCGAAGAACATCTACACCGCGAGCTTTGCGAGCTTTTACACCTTCTACGCCATCCATCACTTCGGCGTGTCCGTGCAGGCGTCACAGCTGATGCTGTTCGCGTTTCTCGGCGCGTCCGCGGTTGGCACGATTCTCGGCGGACTTTTCGGCGATCGCTTCGGACCCAAGCTGGTGATCTGGTTCTCGATCGTCGGCTGCCTGCCTTTCTCGCTGGCGTTGCCTTACGCCGATCTCACCTGGACGGTCGTACTTTCGATAATGATCGGCCTCATTCTGTCGTCGGCATTCCCGGCCATCGTTGTCTTCGCGCAGGAACTCGTTCCGGGCCGCGTCGGCATGATCTCGGGCATCTTCTTCGGTGCGGCATTCGGTATGGCCGGCATTGCTGCGGCCGTGCTCGGCCTCGTCGCCGACGCGAAGGGCGTCGACTATGTGTACGAGATCTGCTCGTATCTGCCGTTGCTTGGGCTTTTGACGGTGTTTTTGCCCGGAACCGACGCGCCCGATCATGACAAACTGAAAGCCGCGTGAATCGCGGCGACGCCGAGAACGTCGCAGCGCGGTAATTTCGGGGTTTCCCCCGCGCGAGGCTTTGCCTATAAGGCCCACTTAGCCCGTCGTACCATCCACCCCTGAGCCGACCGCGTAGACCACGCGAGCTTCGGCCAACGTCTTGCGCCTCATGCCAAAACGCACCGACATCCACTCGATCCTCATCATCGGCGCAGGCCCGATCGTCATCGGTCAGGCGTGCGAGTTCGACTATTCGGGAACGCAGGCGTGCAAGGCGCTGCGCGCCGAGGGCTATCGCATCATCCTGGTCAACTCCAATCCCGCGACCATCATGACCGATCCGGATCTCGCCGACGCGACGTACGTCGAGCCGATCACGCCGGAAGTCGTGGCCAAGATCATCGCCAAGGAGCGGCCGGACGCGATCCTGCCGACCATGGGCGGCCAGACGGCGCTCAACACCGCGCTCGCGCTTCACAAGCAGGGCATTCTGCATCGCTATGGCGTCGAACTCATCGGCGCCAAGGCAGAAGCCATCGACAAGGCCGAAGACCGCCAGCTGTTCCGCGAGGCGATGGAGGAGATCGGCCTCGAAACGCCGCGCTCGCGCATGGTCAATAGCCGCGATGAAGCGTCAGCCGCGCTCGAGCATGTCGGCCTGCCGGCCATCATTCGCCCATCGTTCACGCTCGGCGGAACCGGCGGCGGCATCGCCTATAATCGCGAAGAGTTCTTCGAGATCATCGACCGAGGTCTCGACGCGTCGCCCACCTCCCAGGTTCTGGTCGAGGAGAGTGTGCTCGGCTGGAAAGAGTACGAGATGGAGGTCGTCCGCGACAAAGCGGACAACTGCATCATCATCTGCTCGATCGAAAACATCGACCCGATGGGCGTGCACACCGGCGACAGCATCACCGTCGCACCGGCGCTGACGCTGACCGACAAAGAATATCAGATCATGCGTGACGCTTCGATCGCGGTCCTGCGCGAGATCGGCGTCGAGACCGGCGGGTCGAACGTCCAGTTCGCCGTTAATCCCGC
>JBEVLH010000289.1:0-9886 GCA_040509255.1 Hyphomicrobium sp.
AGCGGAAACTCGCATCGATAACTCCTGGCGTGAGCTCGCCAGCGCGGAAGGTGTTGCCCGTTTCGACGTTTGAAACGATCACCTGCGCAGGCGAGAACAGCATCGGATCGATTTTGTAGAAGTCGCCTTTAACGTCGGCGAAGATTTCGGCGAACGGCTTGCCGTAGGCATCGCTGTTGCTCGCGGGCAGGTTCTCTGCGAGGCGCTGAGCGTCGCTGTCGGGACCCTTGACGAATAGGTGGATGCGGCCGCCGTAGATGATGGCGTCGTTGGTGCGGCCCATCGCCTTGACGAAATCGGGAACGGGCGGCGCGATCGGCGTCGTGCCCATGCCGTCGAGGATGTTCTCGAGCGGGAAGTGCAAGGCGTGAGCCTTGTGGATCGCTACTTCCAGCACGCGGGACGCGATCTGCACAATTCCCGCGAAGCTCCACGTCGTGGCGTAGATGATCGTCAGACCCCTCGGATTGATCCCGCATTTCTCGGAGATGGTGGCGATGGCGGCGGGCGGCGGAGCCTTGTCACCTTCGATGACGAGCGTCGTTTCCGGATAGCGGTCGGCGTAGTTCAGCTCCTTGAAGAGGTCTTCGACGCGCGAAACAGCGCGCGCCGGACCGGAGCCCAGTGCGAAGAAACCCGACGCTTCGTCGGAGATCGACCAGCCGGCGTACTGGCTGGCGAGGCAGGCGATGACGGGATCGTTCGAGGTCACGACGACGCCCAGCGGCCAGTTGGCGAGGCCAGATGATTGCGTGAATGCCACTTGGCCTAGGCCGCCCATGCAAACTTCGCCGAGGCGCCGACCGGCTTCCAAGCCGCCGATGACATTGGCGCCCATATCGATGAGGCGTTCGCCATGACTGCCCGTCGAGACGGCGATCCGGAGCGCGTCGGCATCGGCGACGATGCTGTCCACCAATTTGGTGGAGCGTGCTGAAACGCTGGGCTGGTTTACCATGTACGACTCCGGTCAGGTCAGGATTGGGCGTGTCCGTATATCAGGTCTTCAAGTTCCGCCAAGCGTCCGTGGGCGAGGCGCTGCGCCTCATCAGCGGTCTGCGCAATCGAGAAAGCGGTCGCAAGCGGAGCTCCGCATGGGACGAAAGTCGCGGGTGGCGGCCGATCGGCACTCCACTCGGGCCAGGGCGTGTGGCCGATGGTCAGGTCGCCGCGATCAGCGTGGAGGATGGCGACGGCCTTTGCCCCGCGCTCCATGTTGAGATCGGGCTTCAAGGGTTCGCCGAGGTTGGCGGCGATATGTGCGCGGAAAAAAATTCCGCCGCCGTCGTCGAGCAGATCGAGTGACGCCCCGGGGCGGGGGTTGACCTCGAGAAGATGGGGCACACCATTTTCGATGATGAAATCGAAGGATGCCAGGCCTTTGAGAGCAAATGCTTCGCCGACGGCCGCCGCTCCTTCGACAAGCCGACTGCGCAGGTCGGGAGCGATTTCCGGCGCCGACACCGCGCCTCCAAATCGAAACGGATACTCGGCGGAGGGCGCGATCCACTGTCGGGTCAGCGTCAGTAGAACGCCAGGAGACAAGAATGCACCGGAAACGGAAATACGGTCGCCTGTAAGCTGGCGCTGGAAATAGCGGCGCGGCTTTGAATGGGAAGCACCTCGGCAGACGCGAATATGGCGGCCGCCGCTGCCGCCGATGCGCTTCGAGATCCATCCCGTCGCATCAGCGGGCGGTGATATTTGCGTTTCGGGATGCGCAATGCCGAGCCTGTCGAGGGTCGCGAAAAAGCTGCTCGGATCTTTACAGGCTTTGTACGTAGCGGCGTCGGCGCCGTGCAATCTGAAGCGGCTTCCAAGCGCTTCGATAAGCCGGAGCTTATCCTCGAAGCCGGAGCCGAGGACGAGGCCGATTGGCGGTGTTTCCGCCGAGGCGGACAGATCATTCAATGCAGCAATGAGAGGCTTCGTGCGAAACCCCGTCTGCATGGCGCCGTCGATGACGCGATAATCGTCCGCGGCCTCGCGGGTATCGAGATCACCGAACGCGTCGACAACCAAAGGCCTATAACCGGCGCGCCGCGCGGATTGCGCGAGGCTCCGCCCGGAAAACGCAGCGATCAGGACCGTGTCGCCGCCCAAGCCTCAAGCCAATCCGACAAGCTTCTTGGAAAGCTCGTAGGCGTGACGGAAGTCGAGCGCCAACGGCTTGTCGGAGTCGATCATCTGCTTGAAGAGGCCGGATTCGCATTTGTACTTGATGTCGCCGATGGCAAGCGGGCCGACGCCGAGAACATTGGACTCGGGCAGCTTTTCGCCATTCATGAAAAGCTCCATGCCATCGACGCCGGGCGGCGGGACGGCGTTGACGTCGGCGATGACCAACAGGTTCTTCGCCTTCTGCATCTGATCTTTCGAGACGACGCGGACGCCGGCTGCTGCGGCGGCGAAGATGACCTCGGCGTTGGCGATGATGTCGTTCTTCTGCTCGTCGGTTTCGCCGGGTGCCGGTTCGAGATCGACGCCGAAACGATCTTTCGAGATCTTGGCGTTCTTGATGACGCGATCAACGCCGCGATGGGCGACGAGCTTCACCTCTGCGCCTTCGAGCGCGGAGATGATGGAAGACGCAAAGCCGACGACGCCGGTCGCGCCGAAGACGGCAACCTTCGTGCCCTTCCAGGTCCTGCCGAATTTTTCTTTCAGCACTTTCTCGACGCAAGCGACCATGGCGGCGGCGGTGGTGAACGAACCTGCCGGGTCAGCGAAAACGGAACACTCGAACGGCGGCACCATGGCCTTCTTCGCAGCTTCGATCATGTCGAGCGCGAGGATGGCGTCCTTGCCACCCATGAAGAAACCGGTGCGGACGCCGTAGTTCGGCGGGCGAGAGAAGATGGCGTCCTGGATGAGGCCCGTGACCTCGGTCAGCTCGACATTGATGTAGGGAACGATCACCTTGTAACCGGCGTCAGCGGCCATGTTCACGTCGAAGGGGCTCATATGCTTCTGCGGCGCGAGCATGTGCAGGATAGGGGTTGCGTCGCTCATTTTTTCGGTGCTCCGTTCGTTATGAATTGCGCAGCGCTTCGATGCTGGCGCCGGTGTTGCGGCCATGGGCTATGACGATTTCGAGCCCGTCGCGTTTAGCGTCTTCGTTTAAAGATTGATAGAGGCGTTCTGCCGCTTTTGGACTGTCTACAAAGGCAAAGCCCGTCGGCCCCCAGGAGCTTTGTCCGATGCCGGTAGCGCCGAGTTTTTGCATGTGCGAAGCCAGCCGTCCGACGGCCTCGCTCGTCCACGGACTGCCACCTTGCTTGGAGGCGAAGTGGGTGCCGACGATTTTCTGAATTTCCGTGATGGCCGATCCGAAGGCGTCGATATCCTCCTCCTTAAGTCCCGGTACGAGCTTCATAAGGACGAGGTGACAGATGTGTGCCGCCTGGGTTTCGGGAAAATCGGGCAGGCCGGCGAAGGCGGTTTTTTCAGCTTCGCCGGATACGCCCGCGAAGCTTGGATCGAGGATCAGCATCACGCGCCAGTGGTCGGGGAAATCGGCCCTGAGCGTCAGCGGCGGTGGCCGATCGGTGCTGCCTTTGCCGCCGTCGATGATGAAACCACCAGAGGCGAAGGCTTCGAGGCCAATGCCTGAGCGCGCGCCACGTTCGCCCAACGCCGCGAGGTCGGCGGCTGAAAGTTCGCGGCCCTGAAGGCGGGCGATGGCAGCGCCGACAGCAAGCGCAAGCTGGGTGCCCGAGCCGAGACCGGCATGTGCGGGAATGGCGTTTGCGACGTCGACAGCGTAGGCGCCTGATGTGCCGCGGTCGGTGAATTTTCGCAGGAGGTCGAGAACGCGATCGCTCTCGGGGCCGGTGGCGGAATTTTCGTTAGACTTGGTTATCGCAAGTTCGGTGGTAGGGCGGTCGATGGCGAGGCCAATGCTTCCGAAGCGGCGGCCAAGCCCACCGTTCAAGTCGAGGAAGCCCAGATGCAGCCGTGCCGGAGCCGTGACGCGGAGCGCGGCGGACGTCGCCGGAAGAGGCTTCACGAAGAACAGACCTTTCTCTTGAAAGACCGCTCGGCCGGCCGTTTGCTTTCTCGGCCAGGGCAGCGGTAGGATTTCGGAACCGAGTTGTCCGATAATTGGAGGTCGAGGGCAAGATGAGTGCAGAACGCGAAAAACCGATGGCGGAAGCCGATGTTAAGGCTTGGCTAGCGGCCAATCTTCCGGATTGGAAGCTCGAGGACGGGTGGATCCGCCGCACCTACAAGACGGCGAGCTGGAAGGGCACGCTGATGGTCGTCAATACGATCGGCCATCTCGCTGAGGCGGCGTGGCACCATCCCGATATCACCTTGTCATATGCGTGGGTCGAAGTCAGGCTGATGACGCACTCGGCAAAGGGCATCACGTCGAAGGATCTCGAACTCGCCAAGAAGATCGAAGACGTCGTGCACTGGCAGCCGGGGAAAGAAGGCAAGGGCCTTGAGGGCACGCCGCACGGCGACCTGCGATTCGCCTACATCAAATACGATTGACCGCGAGCAAGCCGAAGATGGCGGTGACCAACCCTGCCGGCGCCGAAATCAGCGGAGCGCCGGCGCTGTTCGATGCCATCCTGGCGCTCGGTACCAACATCGGAGACCGCGCGGCGAATATCGACGATGCGATCGGCAAGCTTGGCGACGACGGTTCGGTGGAGGTGGTCGCGCGCTCGCGCCGTTATCGAACCGCGCCGTGGGGTGTCACGGATCAGGACTGGTTCGTCAATGCCTGCGTGGGCGTGAGAACTAAGCTTTCCCCGCATGCGCTCCTGAAGCGGTGTCAGGCCGTCGAAAACGCGATGGGACGCGTGCGGACGCAGCACTGGGGACCTCGGATCATCGACGTCGATATTCTCGTGATTGGCGAGCAGCAGATTTCGGAGCCCGATCTGATCGTGCCCCATCCGCTTATTTCCGAGCGGGCATTCGTACTGGTGCCGCTGAGAGATGTCGCACCGGACCTGACGATAGCAGGGCAAACGATCGAGGAAATGCTGTCGCGGCTTGATGCGGGCGACGTCGTTCCGCTCGAGCCGTAAAAAACACCGCGAAGAACCCCTTCTTCGCGGTGCTTGATGTCGACGGATGGAGCGCGATTACTTCAGCGTCGCAAGGTATGCGATCAGGTTGGCGCGATCGGTCGGATCCTTGACGCCGGGGAAGATCATCTTCGTGCCGGGGACGTCCTTGCTCGGGCCCTGCAGCCACTTGTCGAGCGCTGCTTCATCCCACGTGATGCCGGACTTCTTCAGAGCTTCGGAATAATTATAGTCGGCGACCGAAGCGGCCTTACGCCCGACGATGCCGCCGAGGTGAGGACCGACGCCATTCTTGTCGACCTGATGGCAGGCCTTGCACTTATTGAAGACGGTCTTGCCGGCGTCCGCGTCGGCCGCCATGCCTGCTGCCGGTACAGCGGCGATCATCGCGATCGCCAGAACCCACTTGCGCATCCTGAATTTCCTTCCCGTTTCGCCTGAGCGGTACTTTAGAAACGTTGCAACTCATAGCTCAGTCGCAGGAAATTGACATTTATTTTCTGAACCTAAGCAGAACAGAATGCCGCAGCGGCCGGCGTTGCGACGCACGATTTTTCTTGCGTCGCACACACACGCAGAGCGGGCGCTATCTTACGGATTATTCAGCCGCCGGGGCTTTGACCGGGCTCATCCGCCGGTAGACGAAAGGCGGGGGTGTCTGCTCGGCGCTTTCGCTTTCGGCTGCCATCACGAATGCCTGGTGGTGGGGCGACAGCTTGCAGGCCGGGTCAGTGTTCGCGGCGTCGCCGGTGAAGGCCATGGCCTGGCAGCGGCAGCCGCCGAAGTCGATTTCGGCGCGCGGACAGCTTCTGCAGGGTTCCTTCATCCAGCTCGTGCCGCGATACATCTGGAAGGCTTGGCCATTCAGCCAGATGTCGGCCAAGCGGCGATCCTTGACGTTGTCGAAGATGAGGCCCGGCACGGTTTCGCTGGCATGGCAGGGGAGGACCTTGCCTTGCGGGGTGACGTTCATGACACCACGACCCCAACCGCCCATGCAGGGCTTCGGTGTCTTGGCGTAATAGTCCGGCACCACGAAGTCGAAGACCATGACGCCCTTCAGGCGCTCCTTGGCTTCTTCGACGATTTCGGCGCTCTTCATGACCTGCTTGCGCGTCGGCATCAGCGCGGCGCGATTCTTCAGCGCCCAGGCGTAATACTGAATGTTCGCGACCTCGATCCGGCCGGCGCCCAACTCGACGGCGAACTCGATGATGTTCGGCAGGTTCTCGATGTTGAGACGGTGGATCGGCGCATTGACCGTGAGCGGCATCTCGAGCTCGCGCACCCACTTGCCGACTTCGCGCTTTTTGGCGAGGCCGTTGCGGTAAGCGGAAATCTTTTCGGCGTTGACGTCGTCGACGTCCTGAATCGAAAGCTGGACGTGATCGAGCCCAAGGTCTTTCAGATGCTTCAGGCGATCGCGCGTGAGAGTGACACCGGCGGTGATAAGGTTGGTATAAAGGCCGGCCTTCGCCGCGACCTCGACGATGTCTTCGAGGTCTTTGCGGACCGTCGGTTCGCCGCCGGAAAGATGGATCTGCAGAATGCCGAGATCGGCTGCCTGCCGCATGACGTCCTGCCATTGCTCGGTCGTCAGCTCGCTGTTGACGCGATCAAGCTCGAGCGGGTTTGAGCAGTACGGGCATTGGAGAGGGCAGCGATGCGTGAGTTCCGCGAGCAGCCCGACGGGCGCGCGGGCGCAGGCCTCGACGACGGGCTTTTCAGAGAATTGTTCCATCGGCGCTATTTCGTTCATGACGTCCAGCTCCGTTTCATCCCGTTGTCTCAAGTGGCTTTGATCACGCCCTTATCCGAAAGCTCCTGAAGCATGGATATGGTGTCTGCGAGGATTTCGGGCAGGGGCGCGTTGTATTCGGTAGCGAGATCTTTGGCGATTTGCTCGACCGTCGTCGCCCCATCGCAGCGCTTCAGAATTTCGATCGCGATCGGATCGGGCTCAAAGACCCGCTCCGGCGCCAGCACATGCCAGCGGCCACGGCCCGCATCGTGACGCAACTTAATATGGGGTGGCAGGCCGGGCTTTGAAGCCGGGACGATGATCACACGTGTGCGAGTTCCTTCGCTCATTCCTCAAGCCTCTGGCCGGAAAGCGCCGGGTGGGACGTGGCCATCGACGTAGGCGTGATAGAGCGCGTCGAGCTGCACCCAAAGGACGTTGCACTTGAACCGCACCGCTTCGATGCAGGCTTCCTGCTCGTCGCGGGTCTTGGCGTTTTTCAAGACGTACTGGAGGGCGAAATCAGCGTCGCGCGGGGCCTGAGTGAGGCGGCGCTTGAAGTAGGCCATCACCTTGTCGTCGATGAAGTCGTAGTTTTCGAGCATGCCCGAGATCCGCTCCTTGTGAATCTTCGGGGCGAAAAGCTCGGTCAGCGATGAAGCGACGGCGACCGTCAGCGGCTGCTCGCGCACAAATGTGACGTAGGCTTCAACGGCAAAGACCGTTGCGGGGAGCGCGCCGCGTCGTGAAATGACGTAGTCGCGGTCGAGGCCGAGGCCATCGGTCAACACCAGCCACCGCTCGATGCCGCCCGGCTCGTCCGGGGGCAGGCCGTCATGATCGAGGATACGGTGGGTCCATTCGCGGCGCAGTTCGCGATCGTAGGCGCGGCTGATGAGAGCAGCGTCCTTTCTCGGAACGGCCGACTGATAGCAGAAGCGGTTCAACGCCCAGGCCTGGACCTGACCCTTGTTGAGTTTGCCTCCATGCAGCATGTGATGAAACGGATGGAGATCGTGGTAGCGCTCCGGGCCAATGGCGCGGATCTGAGCTTCGAAGTCTGATGTCGAGAGCGGCGGTTCATTGCCACGGCGTTCGGCGTTTTTCTTTTCCAGACTGACCGGGTTCATAGGCGGACCTCCATGCCGTCGAAGCCGACTTCCCAACCGGATGCGTCGACGACTTTACGGGCTTCTGAGTTTTCGTCCAGGATCGGGTTCGAATTGTTGATGTGGACGTATATCCGGCGTTTGACGTTGAGCTTGCTCAAGGCTGCAATCGAGCCGTCGGGACCAGACACCGATATGTGGCCCATGCGCTTGCCGGTTTTGTTGAGCAACCCCTGAGTCAGCATCTCGTCATCGGTAAACAGTGTGCCGTCCAAAAAGATCAACTCCGCGCCGCGGATTTTCTCAGCGAGCGGCGGATCGATCTCGGCGACGCCCGGGATGTAGAAGAACGCTTTCCCCGATTTCGCCTCGGTGATCTTGAGGCCGATAGTGTCGCCGTCGCGGCTACCGAAATTGCTGCCGGCGTCGCCCTTCTCAAGAAAGAGCGCGACTTTACCTGGAACTGCGAACGCTTCGACGGCAAGGCCGAGATCCCTGCCGGCGCCTTCGAGCCGTGTCGGCTTGTCGAGTTCAAACGGGACGCGCGGGACCTTGTCGGGCGCCAGCACATTGAAAATCGAATTCGCATCGAGCGTCGCGAGGACACGATCGGCGGCATAGACGGTGAACGGCTGGCCCTCGCGCAAGCTCAAGAGGCCGGTGATATGGTCGACGTCGGCGTTGGTGACGACGACGGCTTTGATCGGGGAACCTCGCAACGGGCCAGAGCGTGGCGGTTGCAGTTCCGGCGTTTCGTTGATCTGCTGGCGAATGTCGGGCGATGCATTGAGCAATACCCAATCGGCGCCGTCAGCGCTGACGGCGAGAGAGGATTGCAGCCTTGCCTTGTATCCCGCCTCGCCGGCTCTCACCCGCGAGGAGTGATAGCCATTGCAATTCCATTGCGGGAAACCGCCCCCAGCGGCGGATCCAAGCACTTTGATGATCATCGCTGATGCAATTACGCCGACGGGTCGCCGAAGCCGGCAGCGCTCTCATCCTTTTTCGAGAGCTATAAGGCTGCGGCGGCCGATTGAGCCAATCGACCGCCGCGCCGGTATCTCACAAAGTTTGCGAGACCGAAGACTTCATCCGTTAGATGAGGTCGATTTCGGCCGGCAGGTAGCTCGTGACCTCAAGGCCAACTTCCTGCTCGCGTACTTCGGGCTTTGTCCAGGTCTTCATGGTGTTTCCTCCAAGCGGTGAACTGCTTCCCATATTCTCGCGAACCCCGCCGAGGGCCCACCCGATTGGTGCAGGCACTTATTTTGTGCCGGCCCAATCTGCGGATCGGCCCTTTAAAGTCAAGGCTCGATGCCGCTGCCGTCCGCTAAAGATCACGTTCGCAGTCTTCTTTTCAAATCAACGCGCTTCACGTCTGCGTGTGAGTAGCGATCTCACGCATCTGCGAGACGCGGGATGGGCCATTTTGCGATGCGGCCCGCTTCAGACGACCGATTTGCGGATGATTGCTTCTAGACGCTTGTTTGGGCGTCGGCTGTCTGAGATATTAGAATATTATTCTGACAACTAGGGTGGAATGCCGCAGCCGTGTAGAAAATTGTTCCAAAATAGCCTATACGTCGAGCCAGGGGCGCATATACGAGGGATGGGCGGCCGGTGGCGTGTGCGCGGCCCGTTAGGAAATGACGGCTAATTTAGCCAAACGCCACCCGCTCGCGTGACAGCTTGGGCCTTTCCCTGGGTTGGAAGGCGCGGTACGTCCGCCCCTGCCATCCGGGCGACGCCCTGACGAGGAGAGTTTTTGTGACTGCTACTCCGCTTCTTCCGCGCAACGCACCGTTCCTGCCGGAAGACATCGACATTCTCAACAAGGTGGTTGCGCGGACAACTCCGCAGCAGCGGTCTTGGCTAGCCGGATTTTTCGCGGGCTTCGAGGCGGCCCAGGGCGGCGGTCTGGCTCAAGCGGTTCCGACTTCGAAGCCGCGTGTTCCATTGACCATTCTCTACGCCAGCGAGAGCGGCAATAC